>CAZZJX010000010.1:0-12665 GCA_964654845.1 uncultured Dehalococcoidales bacterium | reverse complement strand
CTCTTCCGTATCTGAGCAATTGCTCGACAATGTGCGGCAGATTGCCCATTCCCATCAGGCAGACCAGTGTGTCCACTCCGGTTGCCAGCTTCTCCCAGTCGACGCTGGAGATGTCCTTTGTAGGGTCTTCATGGCCGGTGACGACGGCAAATGAGGATGCGACGCCGCGATGCGTAACCGGTATGCCAGCGTAGGCTGGCACCGCCGTGGCCGACGAAACGCCGGGGACGATCTCGAAGGATATCTGATTGGCGTGGAGCGCTTCAGCCTCCTCACCACCTCGCCCGAGAACGAATGGGTCGCCCCCCTTGAGTCGCACGACTGTCTTGCCATCCTTGGCCCTGTCAACCAGGACCTGGTTGATGTCGTGCTGTTCCTCGGCATGGGTTCCCGACGACTTGCCTACATAGACGAGCTCGGCATCGCGGCGGGCGAAGTCGAGGACGCGGTTGTCGATCAACCGGTCGTAGACAACAACGTCGGCTCGCTTGAGGCATTCGAGCCCCCTGTCGGTCATCAACCCGATGTCCCCCGGCCCAGCGCCGACCAGATACACCTTGCCGTGTGTCATTGCTCACTTCCCTCGAGTAGTGAAGCGGCTCCCAATCCTATCATCTTCTCAGCCAGTCGACTGCCTGCCTCTTCCGGAGCCAGGGCGTTGCCCTCGACTTCGGCATGCAGGATTTCACCCCCAACGGGACTGGCCACCATGCCCACCAGGTGGAGTCTGGTGTCCTCCACCGTGGCCAGCGCACCGATGGGCACGCGGCACCCTCCGCCCAGAGACTTCAAGAAGGCGCGCTCGGAGGTCACGCTTAGCCAGCTTGGCTCATGGCTTATAGCGGCAAGCAGGTCAGCGGTCTCAGCATCTTCGGCACGGATCTCGACCCCCAGGGCCCCCTGCCCCACCGCGGGGACAAAGTCTCCAGGAGGCAGGTATTCTGTTATCGTGCTTTCCAGTCCGAGCCGGACCAGGCCGGCAGCGGCCAGCAGTATCGCGTCGAGCTCACCCGAAGACACTTTGCTCAGGCGAGTGTCGACATTCCCCCGCAGCGGGCGAACCTCAAGATCGGGACGTTGAGCCAGAAGCTGAACGGCACGCCGCTGGCTGCCGGTGCCAATCCTGGCGCCTGGCGGGAGCCCCGCGAGTTTCCCCAGGGAGGAGACAAGCACGTCCCGGGGATCGGCTCTCTCAGTCACCGCGGCCAGACGGAATCCCTGCGGCGTCTCGGTCGGCATGTCCTTGAGGCTGTGCACCGCCAGGTCTATTCTCCCCTTCGACAGGGCGTCTTCAAGCTCCTTGACAAAGACCCCGACCCCACTCAGTTCCTCAAGCGGAGTGTGTTTCCTGCGATCCCCCGTCGTGGTAATGGGGAGCAGCTCGAATTGCAGGTGGGGGTGGGCCTTGGCTAGCTCAGAGATGACAAGTTGAGACTGAATGATGGCAAGTTTGCTGCCACGCGAGCCCACGACAATGCGTTTCGCCGGCTTCATTCTCTGACCTGGCCGTCAAGGGCAAAGAGTTTTCGTACCGCCTGGACGAAGCCTCCGCTCCCTTGCCCGCTATGCTTCAGGCACTTGATGGGATTATGGAGTATCTTGTTCACGATGGCCTTGGTCATGGCATCCAGACTGTCACACTCCTCCTGCGACAGTGGCGGCAGCTTCTTCAGCGTCATCCTCAACTGGCGCTGGCGAATGTCCTCGGCCATCTGTGTCAGGGCAGTTATGGTAGGTTTTGCCTCCAGCGTTTGCCACCAGGTGAGAAAGTGCTCCATCTCATCGTCTACAACTGCCATTGCCCTGGCGACTTCTTTCTCTCTAGCCTTGCGATTGACCTCGGATACCTGATTGAAGCGGTCAATGTCATAGAGGAAGACATCTTCGATCTGCCCTACCTCTGGCTCAACATCACGGGGCACAGCGATATCAACGACGACCAGGGGGCGTCCCGGCCGGGACGCCATCACTTCCCTGACAAGTTCGTGATGCACCACGAAGTGAGGCGCACCGGTGCAGGTAATGAGTATGTCGGCGGCCTCCATTTCAGACTGCACGTGGCTCAGGTGAATGGCATTCCCCCCGAGGATCGAGGCCAGTTCTTGAGCGTTTGTCAGCGCTCGACTGGCCACCGTTACCTGCGAAACCCCCATTTGCGAAAGGGCCCTTGCCACCAGTTTTCCCGCCTCGCCGGCGCCGATGAGAAGTACGCGGCGGTGGCTGATATCGCTGGTGACCTCGGCGGCAAGATCAACCGCTGCGGCGCTCACCGAAAGGGCATTCCTGCTAATATCGGTCTCGTCCCTGACTCGCCTTCCGGTGCGGATGGCATGTTGGAAGAGCTTCCTCAAGGGCAGGTTCACCATCTGGGCGTGCTCCGCGTCCTGCAGCGCCCGCCTTGTCTGTCCGAGTATCTCATGCTCACCCACCACCATGGAGCAAAGCCCCGATGCCGTTTGTGAGAGGTGCCTCATCGCCTCGTGATTGGAGGAGTGGTAAAGGTATGGGGCCAGCTCCTCCTCCGAAACGCCGGCCCAGTCTTCGAGGAACCTGCGGATCGCCTGCTCAGTGGAAGTGCCATCCTCCTCTGTGGCATAGACCTCAGTTCGGTTGCACGTTGCCAGTATGATGCCGCTGGGGAGGTAACCACGCAGCGAGGCCAGTGCCTCTCGCATCTGGCGTCGAGGAATACTCAACTTCTCCCTTACTGCTACTGGGCTTGTATCGTGTTGCACACCCACTACGCAGACATGTGGGCCCGCTAGCTCGAGACTCCCGCGCACTCTATTCGTACCTCCCCAGGCTATCTGTCAGTCTTCTCTTGGCTTCATCCCACTGCCCCAGGCGCAGCATCTGGAGCAGCACATCCAGGTCCAGGGCGCGCTGCCAGGCTTCGCCAGGTATGGTGATTCCCCTTTGTCTTAGCTCGGAGCGGACCTGTTCAACCATCGAAGCCAGCCAGCCGTATTCATGGCCAAAGCTTCCTTCCAGCTCGGTTCTGATTCTGCGCGCCAGCGCCGGGCTTTTGCCACCGGTGGAGACGGCTACGGTCACAGCGCCGCGATGCAAACACGATGGAATGATGAAACTGCACAATTCCGGGGTATCCACCACGTTGACCAGAACTCCCCGCTCCATGGCCTCTTCGGCCACTTGGCTGTTTGTTGTGCCATCGTCCGTGGCCGCCACTGCAACAAATGCGCCCTGCAAATCGCCTGACTTGTATTCACGCAGAGTGGCTTTGACAGCGCCGGTTGCGGCCAGTTGGCTGAGTTCAGGGCATAGATCGGGGCTGATTATCTCCACGCGAGCGTCATGTTGCACCAGTGCCTTGACCCTGCGCAAGGCAACCTCCCCTCCTCCGACCACCACACATCGCTTCCCCTGAACATCCAGCATGACAGGGTAGTACGGCGTTACCGTTCCCCCAGCTTCGCCGCTCTCGCCAGAGTCAGGGGGCTTGCTCTGCCTCTCGTGACTGGCGGCCAGTGGACTACGTCTGTCTTTCCTTCGTGGCGGCAAGTCTCACCCGTTCCTTCTTGAATTCCTTAATTGTGAAGAGCGCCTTGTATTTCCCAATGCCAGTCTGGTCTACAATTCTCCTTATGGTGTGCTGGCAATCCTCTCTTGTCTTGCCGTGAATCATGGCAAAGACATTGTACGGCCAGCCCTCGCTTGCCTCCCGCTCATAGCAGTGGCTCACCTCCTTGAAGGCGGACATTGTCTTGCCGACTTCCTCAACCATCGCGGGCGGAACCCTCCAGCAGACCATGGCGTTAGCGACAAACCCAATACTTTGGTGTCTGATCGATGCACCAAAGCGTCGCATAACACCGCGCTCAAGGAGGGCTCGGCAGCATCTGAGCAACTCATCGACCCCCACGCCAACACGCTCCGCTATGGCGTCGAAGGGCCTGCTTGTCAAAGGGATGTCCTGCTGTAGTTCCCTGACTGTCGCTTCTTCCGAAGACGAGAGCGTGGGCGCAGGTTGCAGTGCGCGTTTCGGCTTCGCCGGCAGACTGCCACCAACGCGGCCATCGCCAGCCACATCAAAGAAGACCCCTATCTTGAAAAGTCGCACCGCTGGCAGATCCAACACCTCTTCTGGGCTAATCCGATTCACTAATGCCTGCAGTTCATTCTTCAGGTCGTCTCCCGGCGGGACAGCCAGGGTGAACCATAAATTGAGGGTGCTACTTCTGGCGTAGTTGTGGCTCACTCCCGGGTGTTCATTCACGATCCGTACGGCACGTTCCAGCCTTTCCTTCGGAATGCGCATGGCCACGAGAGTGCTCCGATAGCCGAGACTTCGGGAATCGAAGATGGGGCCGATGCATCGAATGATCTGCGCCTGCTTCAAACGGCCTATTCGCTCGATGACTTCCTTTTCGTCCAAACCGAGACTTACCCCCAGTTCGGCAAAAGGTTGCCGGCTGAGAGGAAAATGAGCCTGCAATAGGTTGAGCAGGCTTCTGTCAGTATGGTCCAGCTTGGCTTCTCTCACCTCTGTTCCCACCTTGCATGCTGACCGCAGAAGCACCCATTCCGACTGGTTGATAGGCGCAATACGGTTCCGGCCCGAGATAGTCACCGGTGGCCTCATAGGCCCGGGCACGGCAACCACCGCAGGGTCGCCGGTACTCGCAAGCGCCGCACTTGCCAGTGAGGTTCGACAGGTCTCTGAGTTCCACGAAGAGGGGTGAATCCGCCCAAATCTTGCAGAAGGTCTGTCTTCGTACGTTACCGGCCTCGACATTGAGATAGCCACACCCCTGCACTCGGCCGACATTGGAGACGAAGCAGAAGCCGACACCGGCGAGGCATCCCCTTGTGGCCGAATCCAGGATTTGAGGACGACCCGTCACGTCTTTAGCTTCTTCGCTCCCCCTCTGTAGAGCAATCCTCATGTAATGAGGGGCATCCGTGGGCTTGAAGAACATCCTGTCTCCCAGTTCTGCTTGTTTGTCATAGATCCAATTGAGTATACGCTCATGCTCCTCAGGGGAGAGTTCAACATGGGACAGGTTCTTGCCCCGCCCGGTCGGAACCAGCATGAACGGGTGAAAGGCAACCGCCTGCAGGTCAAGTGCTAGATTCAACAAGCTGTCCAGATGAGGTACATTTGCCCTGGTGATGGTGCTGTTTATCTGCACCTCGATCCCGGCACGCTGTGCCTCCGCTATGCCTGCCAACGCAGCCTCGAAAGCGCCAGCTTTGCCGCGAAACTCATCCTGCAATTCGGCAGTGGGGAAGTCAATGCTCACGCCGACTCGGGAGATCGGCACTTCCTTCAATGCAGCGGCTACCTCGCTCGTGATGAGGGTGCCGTTGGTGCCGAGGACGACGCGAAGGCCGCGCTCGGTAGCGTATCTGCCGATCTGGAACACGTCAGAGCGGCAAAGTGGCTCCCCACCGGTAAGGATTAGAATAGGCTTGCCCACCTCCACAATGCTGTTGATTAGCCTGAAACACTCCTCGGTAGAGAGTTCATTCTCGTAGGTCACGTCTTCCGCCGATGCTCGACAATGGGCGCAGAACAGATTGCAACTCCTGGTTATCTCCCAGGCTACCAGTCTCAAGTTCGGGGTGATTCTATCGGCGGCTTCTGTCACCGGACGGCTCCAATCTCTTGGTCGGTAAGGTAGCAGGCAGGGTCTTCCTGCCAGATGTCACCGAAGGTGGCCTCGGCGCGCTCTCTCAGATTGCCGTTGCAGATGTCGAGGTAGTTGCATCTGGCGCAGCGGCCTTTGAGCAAAGCCTTTCTAGCCCTCAGACCACACATCACCGGGTCTGAGGTGTCCAGCCATATGTCTCCGAACGCCCGCTCTCGCACATTGCCGACTGTGACATTCCTCCAGAACTGATCGGGGTGCACATTACCCACCTCATCAACGGCACCTATGCGAATTCCGGAGTTGTTGCCGCCATTCCGTCGCAATAGGGACAAGACCTTTTCGGCATGCGCCGGATCTCGCTGCCTTGCTCTGAGGTAGATGTAGACACCATCGGCATGGTTGCCGACCAGAAGGATTTCCTTTGGCAAGCCGCGATTGTAGAGATCGAGGGTGTGGTCACAGATGAGATCGACGATCTTCCTCTTCTCGTGGTGGCTGACGTCGCTTTCTCTCAAGCTGTTTCCCCGGCCGGCATAGGCCAGGTGATAGAAACAAATGCGGTCTATACTCTCCTCCTCCGCCAAAGCGAAGATCTCGGGGATATGATGGTAGTTTAGCCGGGTGATCGTCACCCTGAGCGACACCCTCTGTCCCACCGAAACGCAGCTGCGGATACCGTGCAGGGCCGCCTCGAATGCTCCTTTCTTGCCCCTGAACAGGTCATTCGTGTCGCCGATACCATCTAGGCTAATCCCCACCTCTCGGAAACCCAGGCTGCGCATCTCACTGGCCACCTCTTGAGTTATCAGGGTGCCGTTGGTTGAAGCTACTATTCCGATGCCTTGTTTGGCGGCGAATTTGGCAAGCTCGAGGAAATCCTGCCTCATCAGTGGCTCACCACCCGAGAAGAGGATCACTGGCACGCCAAACTCGGCCAACTGGCGTATGAAGGCCTTGCCCTCTTCAGTGGTCATCTCGATATCAGGGCTTCGACCATCAGCATCGGCATAGCAATGTATGCAATTAAGATTGCACTGCTTGGTACAGTTCCAGACCACTATGGGTCTTGGCTGGGATGTGGGCGAGAGTTCTTCTTCTCCACCATAGCGCAGGTGATCGCCCGGTCCAACTTGGTTGCACAGCAGCCTTGAAACCGAGATCATTCAGCTCTGCCTCGGTTTCTTCGCGTGATTGCGGCTCTGACGTTCCTGGTACACCTCCACAAGGGAAAGCAGAACCTCGTCGGTGATCTGTGCCAGCAGCGGTATCGCCTCGGCCGCGCGCCCCCTCAGTGTTTCCCTTCCTTTCACGAACTCGTTGGCGGCATTGATGAATGGTGTTCGGTGAAGCAGGAAAGCCCCGACGGAGTCTGTAAGCGAAACGCCTGTCTCAGCGAGATGCTCGCCGAACTCACGCCCGATCTCTCGGGCCAACTGCATAGTCTCATCCTGTTTCTTCTTATTCGATAGATACGCAATGGCCAGATGGTAGAGCCTGCTTCCCAGTCCCCTCAGCCGAGCTTTGGAGTCTTCGTTGAGGTTGTTGTACCAGGAGGCGCTGGCAAAGTGACTGCGGGCGAGGTGTATCTCATGCAGCGGCACGGATTCCATTTTAGCGATCAGGTCCTCCATACCATGTACTCGACGCTGAGCCCCCATGAAATCGCGCACTTCTGACTCGGCATAGCGGCGGTGTCCACCGGGGGTTATGAAAGCCCCTATCTTGCCTTCGTCAGTCCAGTGACGCAGGGTTGCCTCACTTACCCCCAGCATCTTTCTTGCCTGGCTTATGGTAAGTGAAGGCTGGTGATTACGTAGCTGTTTGGTAGGCATCTTTCTTGTCGCTACCCCTGTTGTCTGCTTGGCATCCACGATTAGGGCAGCCTGTCAAAAACTCACAAAATCTATAAAAATCTTCAAGAGCCTACCACATCGATAGTTGGAAGTCAAGGGCTCTACACTACTGGCTCAGCGGTTTTGAGGTGAGGAGTTGGTGCAGAGGAACCTGGAGTGCGCCGTGGCATTGGGTATTCCCGATGGTGGAGAAGACAGGGTGGTTCCTCAAGGGGTGATGGTGGTCGCCAAGACGAAGGCGGGCAAGGTTCCACTCGTCTTCCCGAGAGCCCGCTCAACCAGCTCACCAACCAGGCTTTCAATCCAACATCCAAGATACCTGAATTCAAGGTATGCGCAGTTAGGGTTGAGAAGGTAAAATAAACCCACTCCCAGCGGTGAATCACTACCAGGAGTGGGTCACAGATTTGAAGTCTATCCTATAACTGCAGGCTTACGCCTTATCCATATCTTCGATCAGCACTTATTTAAGTTGGTCTCTGGAAAAGCCAAGGACTCGCCGCGCTACAACCAGCATATTGATCTGGCCAGTGCCCTCGAAGAGATCATTGATCTTGCCGTCGCGCATCCATTTCTCCAGGAGGTACTTTCTGGAATAGCCCAGCGGCCCCATGAGCTCGACCGCCTTCTGCGTAATCTTGGTGACGGCAAGCCCTGCCTTAGCTTTCGCCATTGAAGACTCTATACTGTTGGGCAAAAGCTGACTCATCATCCATGTTGCTCGCATCATGAGCATTTTGGCTGCCTTGTAATTGGCCTCCATATCCATGACATCGCGTTCGATAGAGGTTAGCTTATTGCGTGGCAAGCCGTATCGTATCTCGATGCCGTCCTTTTCAAGGGTTTCCTTGACGAAATCCAGGGCGGCACGGCCAACACCCAAGGCCATAGCGGCTACAATGGGCCGGGTGGCGTCAAAGGTGGCCATTGCCTTTTTAAAGCCTGCGGTCTGGGTCTTGTCTATCTTTCTGACCTCAGGGCTACCCAATATGTTTTCAAAGGGGATGCGGCAATCTTCGAAGACAACGGTGGCAGTGTCGCTGGCTTTGATTCCCAGCTTATGCTCCAGCTTCTCTAGCTTCATCCCTGGCGTTCCACATTCCACCACGAAGGACTTCATTCCAGCCCGCCCCGCTGACTTGTCTACAGTGGCCCAAACAATGACAATGCCAGCTTGCTCTACAGCCCTTTTACCCCAGGTTACAAAGATCTTCTCGCCGTTGAGTACCCATTCGTTACCGTCCTGTGCCGCGGTAGTCTGGATGGCAGCGGTGTCTGAGCCGCAACTCGGTTCCGTCATGGCCATAGCACCCCACTTGGGCTCACCTTCATTGAAACGGGTGAGGAAACGCTTATGCTGGTCAGCAGTTCCTGTTGCCATAACAGCGGCGCCTCCTAGACCTGGGCCTGGGCTGACTAACATAAGGCCGGCATCGCCCCAGCACGTCTCCTCGATCCTGAGCGCTGCCGTTACTCCTAGACCGAACAGTGCGCCCTCTCCTCTTTTCGTCCACATTGTGTCAATGAACTCGTCGGGACTCTCGTGCTCATGTTCATCGTAGTAGCGAGCTATAGGGCGATAAAGCTTCACTGCGTCCTCATGAGCCTTCTCTAGTATTGCTTGCTCTTCGGGCGATAATTCAAAATCGATCATAACTCTATACCTCCTTCTATACGATAGCCATGCCATCGAAAGTGACAAATCCGCGACCGTTCCTCAGCCATAACTCGACGGGGTGCTCGCGAATATAACCATGTCCTCCCAATATCTGGACGCCGCGGTCAGTCACCATCAACACCATATCGTCGGCATACATTTTCACCAGGGAAGAGTCTTTGGTTGTGTCTTCCTTTCGATCTAGCTTCCAGGCAGCCTCCCATGTCATCAATCTGGTGGCGTCGACCTCAATGGCCATTTCCGCGAGCATGAAAGCAATGGCTTGGCGAGATGCTATGGGCTCGCCGAAGGCGTGACGGTCTATAGCATAGTCTCGTGAGTACTCAAAAGCCGCTCGACCTACCCCTACAGCCATTGCCGAAAGGGCTACGCGGGACCGGTTCAGAATGCGGATGAAATCGCATCCTGCCTCACCGCCCAGACGATTCTCCTTGGGCAAACGGCAGTCCTTAAGGGTGAGTTCGTATGTGGGTAGGGCCTTTATTCCCATATTTTTTTCTCGCTCACCAATCTCAAGTCCTGAGGCTCCCTTCTCGATGATGAAGCCCTGGTTACTACCGTTCTCGGCGGCATAGACTAGTAACAAGTCAGCCTCGGCTGCCAACTGGACATAGCACTTCTCACCGTTAAGCACATAGTCGCTCCCATCCAGCTTGGCGGTAGTTGAAAGGGCGAGAGGGTCAAAATTGAAACGGGGCTCGATGAGGGCAGCGGTGGCTGCCTTGTACTTCTCATCGCAGAAGGCGGGCAGGTATTTCTTCTTTTGCTCCTCGGTTCCCATCTCCAGGATGGGAAAGGCTACCAAAGCAGGGCACAGGATCTTCATCGCAATAGCGAGGTCACCCCACGCCAGTTCCTCGGCGATCAAAGAGCCGGTAACGGCTGATTGTTCGCCACCGAGTCCGCCCAGATCCTCGGGAATACCAGTAGCGATGAGACCTAGCTCCCAGGCGGTGTTGACGATATTGTCTGGTATCTCACCGCTTTCCTCACAATCCCTGTAGACCTCCCGTATCTCATCTGTGGCAAACTGCTTTATGGTATTCACGATCATTTGCTGTTCTTCACTGGGGGTAAATGAGAGCATATTCCACTCCTTTCACCGTATATTTCCAATGTTTGGAAACAGCTTGTCAATAAATAATTTTAGCATAAACGAGGCATCTCGTCAAAGTGATATTTAATCAGATAGTCTTGATGGCCACTTGAACACTAGCTGTTATGAGCATCCGAAGATGTCTAGAAAGGTTATGTAGGCGGGGTTCTCTAAGCATGGTAGGAGCAGATGCCCGACAGGGGTCGCCTGAGGCGACCAGGGTCGGCTCATTCGACTCCTACCTACCCATGGTTTCAAAATAGAAGCTGTGGTGGGTTAGAGAAGCCGCTGCTGCTCGCTGGTGAGATGTGCTCGTGCAGCATCGCCTATCTTCCTGCCAGCAGGTGTCCTGATGATAAAGCCCATCTTCAATAGAAACGGCTCCACCACATCGATCAGAGTGGTCGTTTCTTCATTCAAGGTCGCTGCCAGCGCCTCTATACCTACGGGGCCACCACGATAATTATCGATGATAGTTCTTAGGTACAGGCTATCTAGCCTATCCAGTCCATTCTTATCAACGCCTTCTCTTGTTAAAGCCTCATCGGCTATTTCCTGCGTAATCTTACCCTCTCCCTTTACTTCGGCATAATCCCTCACCCTGCGGAGTAACCTATTGGCAACGCGTGGTGTCCCTCTTGAGCGCATGGCAATCTCCAGCGCTCCATCCTCCTCCTCTATTCTAACTCCCAGGATGGAAGCTGAGCGCTTGACAACCTGCACCAGTTCTTCAGAACTATAGTAGTCGAGGTGATAGGTTATTCCGAATCTGTCGCGAAGGGGCGGCGTTAGCAAACCAGCACGTGTTGTTGCCCCAATAAGCGTGAAACGCTTTAGTTGATAGGGGAGGGTTTTAGCGAAGGCTCCTTTGCCATAAATGAAGCTTACTTCGAAATCCTCCATCGCTGAATACAGGTATTCTTCCACTGTGTGAGAAAGGCGATGGATTTCGTCGATAAACAAGATCTCCCCGGTCTCAAGGTTGGACAGAATGCCCACAATGTCTATCGGCTTCTCCAATGCAGGCCCTGAGGTATGAGTAATTTTGGTTTGCATTTCTGTTGCAACGATATGAGCCAGGGTTGTTTTGCCCAGCCCCGGCGGACTATGAAGGAGAATATGTTCTAAGGGCTCTCCCCTTTTTCTTGCCGCTGTAATCGCCACTGAGAGGCTTTCGGCAACTGCTAGCTGACCAATATATTCTGCCAGCGTTCTTGGTCGAAGGCTCCAGACAAGCCTCTCTTCTATGTAAGCGTCTTGCTGGCTTTCACCACGGATTAGTGGCTCTTTTGGCATTTTGGGGTCTTCCTTCCCGAACCTCAGTCCCTCTCACTTCTAAAGACTTCACGGATGAGTTCCTGCGTGTCTTTCAGTTGGGGATTTCTCTTTAGGGCTTCATCAACTTTCGACGCAGCTTCTACTTTTCTATGGCCCAGGGCTGCCAGGATTTCGATGGCTTCATCCCTTATGTCCTCTTTCTCTATTGAAGGCACTGTTGCATAGCCCTCATCCATGAGCAATGCAAACTCAGCAACCTTCCCCTGCAACGTCGCTACAATTTTTTGAGCTGTTCTTTGTCCGATGCCCGGCATCCTTTGAAGTAGTTGCACATCCCCATCCTCTATAGCATTGGCAACGGTGGATACGGAAAAGATAAAAGCCTTTGCCGCTTTGGAAGGGCCGATATCTTCAACCTCAATCAACTTTTCAAAAAACCTTCGTTCGAAATCATTACTGAAGCCCACCAGGATGGGGCGAGGCGGTCGGTCGGGGACATGATAGTAAATCTCTAGCTCGATTTCATCGTCCTTTTTCTTATCCTGCTCCTGTATCAAGGAACGCATCACAAAGGAAGGTAGAAGGACCTCATATCCCACTCCGTTGACCTCAACCACGATTTGCGACTCCTCCCTGTTTATGCTTCTGATAGTCCCCTTGATATAGGAGATCATCTTACTCCTTTAAGGCTTGGTGGCTTTGGTTGCTGTCCATAGCGAACTGCTTATCACAGAGTAGTGACAAAGTGCGATCGCTAGAGCATCGGCAACATCGCTTGGCTGCGGAATCTCTCTGAGTTGAAGCCTCGCCTGAATAGCTCGCTGCACTTGCTCCTTCGATGCTCTACCGTTGCCGGTTGTGGATAGCTTTATTTGAGTGGAAGCATAGTTGGAAACCGGGATTCCCTTCTTTGCCGCTGCTAAGCAAATAACCCCTCTAGCATGACCCATCAGAATCGCTGTTGCGGGGTGTTCATAGTGTGAGTACAATTCCTCCAGAGCTAAAGACTCGGGCTGGAACTGTTCTAACATCTCAGCGACCCCATCAAATAAAGACGAAAGCCTCATCTCCAGAGGGGTCTCTGGAGTGTCAGCGCGAATCACACCCCCTTCCCCTCGTGTGCCATCTTGACCCCGAACCTCTAT
>CAZZJX010000009.1:0-12805 GCA_964654845.1 uncultured Dehalococcoidales bacterium | reverse complement strand
TCCTCTCCCTCAGCTTTCGTGAAGGAATCCTTCACAGAAGGACCTTCACGCCTCAGAAAAAACCAACTAACAGACGAGTCTTTTGAATCCGGACTCACGTATCAAGTAGGTAAGTGCCAGAAATATTTTGCCAACCATAAACCGGGTCCTAATGACGGATAACACCTTATATCTTAAGATAAATTTATACGGTTAATAGAGCGTAGGCTGTTCTCTCGGACCACTTTCGGTCAGTTTGTGAGACCCCACGCTGCCGATGCCACCTGGTACGGTGAGTGTGCTATAATTCCACGAGGGTCTTAAGGTGGAGTGTTTGGCATTCTGCCACTACGAACGACTAGGCATGCAAAATCTACGCTTGATAGCGTGTCAAAGCTATACAAGCAGGCAAATCTTGATCAGGATTGCGACATATCCAGCGGAGGGCTGATTATATGAATCAGAAATGGCAGCATCGTTTTGTGAATACAAATGGAATCCGCATGCACTACGTTGAGCAGGGAGAGGGCTTCCCCGTGCTCCTCCTCCACGGCTTTCCCGAGCTTTGGTATTCATGGAGATACCAGATACCGGAGTTGGCCAATGCCGGCTTCCACGCCATTGCACCCGACCTGCGCGGCTATGGAGAGACGGACAAGCCCGAGGGCATTGAGTCCTACGACATCCACCATTTGATAGGAGACCTGGTAGGTTTACTTGATGCTCTTGGGTTGGAGCGCGCAGTGATTGTTGGACACGATTGGGGTGGCATTATTACCTGGCAGATGGCTTTGATGCGTCCAGAGCGCGTTGAGCGAGTGATCTCACTGAATACTCCTTTCCAACTTCACGGCCCTATGCGGCCAACAGAGGCCTTCAGCCAAACCCCTGACGGCCGGTTCAACTATATCATCTATTTTCAGCAGCCGGGACGGGCAGAAGCGGATATTGAGCCTAATATAGAGGCCTTTTTGGGAACGACAATGCGCCGTCTCGCCACAGAAGAAAGCTTCATTACCGAGGAGACCCTCAAGGTCTTTTCTAATGCCTTCCACAAAGGGGGCCTCACTGGCCCGATTAATTACTATCGCAACTTCGACCGCAACTGGGAGACAACCGCTCATCTCACAGACCGCAAAGTCACTATGCCCGCCCTCATGATTTGCGCCGAGAATGACCCGATACTCACACCACAGATGGCTAATGGCATGGAAAATCATGTTCTCAATCTCACCACCCGCCTGGTCAAGAATTGCGGGCACTGGACCCAGCAGGAGCGGCCCGATGAAGTCAACCGCCTGATTATAGAATTCCTGCACGACCTGAAGAGGAGATGAAATAATGTTTGAATTAAGGTTTGATGAAAAGAAATGCCTGGCTTGCCAGACTTGTGACTGTCTAACCAAGTGCCAGTATATGGACATAGACACAGATACGGCGAAAACGGAGATAAGGAAGATAATCGACGCTGAGGATTCATTCGTATTGCACCAGTGCGTAACATGCTATGCCTGCGAGGAATACTGCAAAATGGGGAACCACCCCTTCTATTTAATAGTTGAGCGCCAGGAGGAATTGGGCATACCGCCTGTGCCCGCGCCTGTCACCAGGCAATGGGTCCAATTGGCTATCCCGCAGATGGGAGAACTCAAGATCGAGGAAGTTAAGGAGCCGGCACTCAGTATGTGCATGTTCGGCCAGCTTGCCGGTTCAATCCAGGGAAAACTGTTTGACGGTGTTACAGTCCTGCCGCTGGAGACCCAGGAAGGCGTTCAGTTCTTCTGTCAACTGATGTATCTGCACTTCACCAGGACCTCTGTAATAAAAGAGAGGCTCCCCAGGATCATAGAGAACATTGCCAAGCATAATATCAAGGAACTCATATGCTTCCACGACGAGTGCTACGGTACCTTCGCCTCATACGCCCCTGCCGTGGGTATTGAAGTCCCGTTCAAACCTATTCATTTCTTCGAGTATCTTTACAACAGGTTAGTGGAATTCAAGGACGATATTAAACCGCTGAACCTCAAGGTGGCTTATCAGCGCCCTTGCTCGTCTCGGCTTTCTCCAGACAAGCTCCACTTCGTCGACGATATCTTCAACCTCATAGGAGTGGAGAGCGTCAAGAGGGAATACGTCGGCGAAAACGCTTTGTGCTGTGCCGCCCTTATCAGAGGACAGAGAAGGGAAGGAAGTCGTCAGCTTGCCGCTGATATCCAGCGCAGAAACATACAGGATATGATTGACGCTGGAGCCGAATTCTGTGTCTTCAACTGCCCCTATTGCTTCCTTACCCTCTCTGAGCGCGTAACGAAAAGCGGCTTGAAGCCCGTCTTTATGGGCGATCTTTGCCGACTCGCCGTTGGCTAGAAACCAGCAGAATGGAGGCGACACTATGGATTCCGTTTACAAATCCTTGGCTGAAATAGTTGGCGAGGACCATGTTTCCAGCCAACCAGAAGAGCTCTACATATATGCCCATGACTTAGGGACGACTGAGCCTCATCGGCCGGACTATGTAGTGGCTCCGCGGACAACAGAGGAAGTGCAACAGGTGGTTAAGCTGGCAAATAGCGAGAAAATCCCGGTAGTTCCCCTTGGAGGCGGCCTATCATTAGCTGGCCTGGCTGTACCTCTGCGGGGAGGGATCGTGCTGGACCTGAAGCGGATGGACACAATAATAGAGGTAAATGAAAAGGCAAGGCATGTCGTTATCGAGGCTGGCGTTTCACAGGGGCAGCTAATATCCTACTTAGAGAAGTACCATCCCAACCTGAGGCACTCCGAGCCGCAAGCCCCAACTCCAGCTACGATTGTTGGCAACGTAGCAATTCACGGTCAAGGTGATCTGGCTCAGCCGTACGGCTTCAACTCCGACATGGTTAACGGGCTTGAGGTCGTCCTACCAACCGGCGAGGCATGCAGAATCGGCTCTTGTTCGGTATCTCCCGGTTGGTTCACACTGCACCCTTTACCAGATTTGGGACTCTTCCTTGGGTGGTTCGGCACCACCGGCGTCATCACCAAGCTCTCGCTTAGACTTTTTCCATTGAAGAGGATACGGGAGATGGAACAATTTCTCGTAGAAGATGCAGAGCTGGTGCCGGAAGTCATATACAAAGTCACTCACACGGAGATGGCTGAAGATATATTCGCCGGCACTCAGACAACCGTCCCCGCTCGTATTGGGCTGCACCACGTATCCATCTATATCACCGCCGATTCGGAGAAGGAGCTAGAATTCAAGACAGGGTTGATCTGGGATGACGCACTTGGAGAATATATTCGGAATGGAGACGGGGGCTTTGCCGATTTGCCACCTCCTATGAAAGCTCGTTTCATCGCCAGACCCGGCATGTTGCTTTCCACTGTCTGTGATACAGTGCAGGGTGGTGGATTTGAATATGTCGGGGGTATTATGCCGGTGGAAACGTATGCCGAGTGTTGCCGGCAAGGGGCAAATATCTGTTCCAGGCACAACATTCCTCAACTATTAATCGCGCGGGTTATCGGACGTTCTCATGCTATGATGTTTGCCTGGGCATACGTTTTTAATCGGGCAGACCCGGAAAGTGTCAGGCAAGCAAGGGAAGCAGTACACGAAACAGATGCTCTTGTCCTGGAATTAGGAGGGACTATCTGGAAACCCGGTGTTTATGGGCAGAAGTTAATGATGCAAAGGATGGACCCTAATACTCTTAAACTCATGAAGCAGGTCAAGGAGCTTCTCGACCCCAACGGAATTATGAACCCTGGAAATTGGGAGGTAGCCTGATTGCTCTGGCAGAACCAGTGGGCCCTCTGCCTGCCGCCCCAAAAATGGCGAGTAACCAATCACCTGGATGAGTACAATCATTTGACATTACCACACTTTCAATTAGAATGGTGCTGCTTGTCAGCGAGGATATTGCAGTAATCTATCCAGGTAGTAACTCAGGCGAGGAGGCGAATGAATGTACGAATTGAAGTTTGACGAGAGGAAATGCTCAGCCTGTCAGACTTGTGATTGTCTTACCAAGTGCCAGTATATGGATTTGGACATAGATACAGCAAAAACAGAGATGAGGAAAATAATCAACGGTGAGGATTCCTTTGTATTACATGATTGCGTAACATGCTATGCCTGCGAGGAATACTGTAAGATGGGGAACCACCCCTTCTATTTAATCGTCGAGCGCCAGGAAGAACTGGACATACCGCCTATCCCCTATCCTCTTATAAAGCGAGGCGTGCAACTGGGCATCCCCTTCAGGGGAGAGCCACAGATTGTGGAAGCTAAAGAGCCGGTGGTATCTCTTGGTGTGTTCTCTAATCTTGCTTATTTAACACAGGGAAAGCTTTTTGAGGGCGTCTCACTCATATCAACGGATCCTCGAACGATGTTTCATTTTTTCTGTCAACTCATGTACCTGCACTACGCCAGGACTTCGGTAATAAAAGAGAGACTACCGGGGATTATAGATACTATCGCCAAACATAATGTCAAAGAGGTCATATTTTTTCATGATGAGTGTTACGGTACCTTTGCCTCATATGCGCCAGCGGTTGGCATTGATGTTCCGTTCAAATCCATTCATCTCTTCGAGTATCTCTATAATAGACTGAAGGAACTCAAGGATGAGATCACACCGCTTAATTTGAAAGTCGCCTATCAGCGTCCCTGCTCATCCCGGCTTTCCCCGGATAAGCTTCACTTTGTCAACGATATCTTCAACCTGATAGGGGTGGATAGCGAAAGAGAGTATGTTGACGAGAATGCCCTTTGCTGCGGAGGTACAATCATAGGGCAGAGAAAGGAAGGCAGACGTCAACTTGCTGCTGATGTACAAAATAGAAACATAGAAGACATGGTGAATGCTGGGGCTGAATTTTGTGTCTTTAATTGCCCTGCTTGCTACGATACTCTAAGCCATTTGGTCACCAAAAAGGGCATATGGCCCATATATATGAGCGATCTTTGCCGCCTCGCTATAGGCGAGCAACCTGCAGGATGGAGGTGATACTATGGATTCCGTTTACAAATCCTTGGCTGAAATAGTTGGCGAGGACCATGTTTCCAGCCAACCAGAGGAACTCTACATCTATTCCTATGACCTGGGGACAACTGAGCCTCACCGGCCTGACTATGCAGTGGCGCCGAGGACAACAGAGGAAGTGCAAAAAATAGTTAAGCTGGCCAATAAAGAGAAAATCCCAATAGCTCCACTGGGAGGTGGATTGTCTCTAGCTGGTTTGGCTGTCCCTTTGCGGGGAGGAATTGCGCTGGATCTGAAGAGGATGGACACAATAATAGAGGTAAACGAAAAGGCAAGGTATGTTGTTCTGGAGTGTGGCGTTTCACAGGGGCAATTATCATCCTACATGGAGAGGTACCATCCTAATCTGAGGCACTCGGAGCCAGGTGCACCACCACAGGCTACGATCGCCGGCAATATAGCCATACACGGTCAAGGCGACCTGGCTCAGCCGTATGGTTTTAACTCTGACATGGTGAACGGGTTAGAGGTTGTACTGCCAACAGGTGAGGTATGTAAAATTGGCTCTTGTTCGGTATCTCCCAGTTGGTTCACACTACATCCCTTACCGGATTTAGGTCTCTTCCTTGGATGGTCTGGCACTACGGGCATCATTACCAAGGTGTCGCTTAAACTTTTTCCATCGAAAAAGATAAAGAGTGCGGAGCAATTTGTGGTGGAGAATGAAGATTTAGTACCGGAAATCGTATATAAAATCACTCATACCGAGATGGCCGACGATATAGTGGCTTTCTCTCAAGCAATCCCGACTTTCTCCAGTGGGCTTCACCACATAAATATCCTCATAACCGCAGATTCCGAGAAGGAGCTCGAATTTAAAACAGAGTTGTTCTGGGATGACGTACTTGCAGAGTACGTTCGGAATGGAGATGGTGGATTCCTGAACTTGTCAGCAGCTATGAAAGCAGGTCTTCAACGCCGACCTCAGGTTTCCAAAGCCTCTGATTGGAAGAAGGGTGGTGGATTTGAATATGTAGGGGCGATTATGCCGGTGGAAACGTACCCCGAGTGTTATAGGCATGGGTTGGAGATCTCTGCAAGGCACGACATTCCTTATACTGTACTGGGGCGAGTTATCGGAAGGTCTCACGCTATGATGTTTTCCTGGACATACGCATTCAATCGGGCAGACCCGGAAAGCGTCAGGCAGGCAAGGGAGGCACTACATGAATCAGATGACCTTGCCCTGGAATTGGGAGGAACTATCTGGAAACCTGGTGTCTATGGGCAGAAGCTAGTGATGGAAAGGATAGATCCAAATACCCTCAAGCTGATGAAAAAGGTAAAGGAGCTTCTCGACCCTAACGGAATTATGAACCCTGGAAATTGGGAGGTAAGCTAATGGTTCTTGCAGATTATAAATACAAAGACGTCATACACAGGTGCTTCAGGTGTGGTTACTGTAAGTTTCCAACCGATTGGATGGATGTAAACAGTTGCCCCGCCTATGCCAGGTTCCGCCTGGAAAGCTATTCCTGCGGGGGACGATTGTGGCTGATAAGGGCCTGGCTGGATGGCGAAATAGATTGGACAGAGCATCTTGCCCAGATCGTATACACATGCGCAGCCTGTAAAAACTGCGCTGAGAAATGCCCACTTAACTTTAGTGATGATATCGTTGATATGATCGTAGCCGCCAAGAGTGAGATGGTTGAGAGAGGTTCGATACCATCTGTTATCAAGGAGTTTTTGGAGAATATTCAGCGTCAGGGCAATCCATATGGTAATGCCAGAACAAAAAGGGGCGAATGGATTGAAGGGACGGGGATAAAACAATATGAGGGACAGGAATTTCTGTATTACGTTGGCTGTGTAGGGTCATATGATACCAGAGCCAAAGAGACAGCAAAGGCGCTAGGAGAGGTGTTGCTAAAAGCCGGCGTGTCTTTTGGGGTGCTGGGCAATGAGGAGAACTGCGATGGTAACGAGGTGAGTAAACTCGGCGAAGAGAGCCTATTCCAGTCGCTGGCTGAAGAGAACATTCAGAAATTCAAAGATTTGGGTGTAAAGAAGATCGTTGCCCTCTCCCCGCACTCATACAACGCCATTAAAAACGACTATCCGAAGTACGATGGTAGCTTTGAGGTATTTCACTATACACAGCTTCTTCGAGACCTTATCAAAGGTGGAAGGCTAGATATATCCGCCGGGCTCAATGCCAGGGTTACCTACCATGACCCCTGTTTCCTCGGCCGGTGGAACAAGGAATACGATACCCCAAGGCAAGTGCTATACGCCATTCCTGGAATCGAACTGGTAGAGATGGAGAGGAATAGAGAGGGTGCCCTCTGCTGTGGTGGTGGCGGAGGCAACTTCTATACCGATTTTCTCGGCGGCAGTGAGAATAGCCCGGCAAGGATCAGGATCCGCGAAGCCTGCGATACGGGGGCCAGCATCGTTGCGGTAGCCTGTCCTAACTGTTTGACCATGCTGGAGGATGCCGTTAAAGCGGAAGGGCTTGAAGAGAGGCTAAAAGTAAGGGATATCTCTGAGATTGTAGCTGAGGCTTGCCTGGGAAAAACGGGCTGAGTAATACCCTATAAGTTCAATGTGGATTAGATTCTTCTCATTAACTCCGTTCCTCGTATCCTATTATCCCTCTTTCTTAGCAGGAGATTAAGCATGGATATAGTGGTAGCTATAAAACAAGTGCCAGATACGTCAGAGGTAGTGGATGTAGTGGAAATCGATGCATCTGGAAAGGATATAAAGAAGGAGGCGCTAGTTTCGAAAATAAACGATTGGGACGAGTACGCATTAGAGGAAGCAGTACAGTTGAAGCAGAAGCTAGGAGGTACTGTTACAGCAGTAACGGTAGGACCAGGTGAATTTGATGATATCCTGAGAAGAGCATTAGCCATGGGCGCTGATATGGCGATTAGAATCGATGAAGATGCAACTGCCATGGACTGCTACACTGTATCCAGGATTCTGACATCCCTTATCAGTCGCCTGTCTTACGATCTGGTATTGTTTGGTGCACAATCAGAAGACTTCGGCAGCGGACAGCTTGGCCCCATGGTGGCCGAGATGCTGGGTATCCCGCATGCCACCCTCGTAGTCAGCATTCAGATGGATGAGGGGGAGGCCCGAATAAGACGAGAGCTGGAAGGTGGCGTTCTTGAATTATACACCCTTAAGCTACCTGCACTTTTCACTATCCAAACCGGCATCAACCGTCCGAGGTATGTCTCCTTTGCCAACATTAGAAAGGCAAGGGAGAAGGAATTGAAGGTGATGTCGCTCAGCGAGCTAGGTCTATCCGGTGATTCATTGACTCCAATGGTTAAATTGGAGAAATTGGAGTTGACACCCACAGGCAAAAAGGCAGAGATGATATCCGGCTCGGTCGAAGAGGCTGCAGACAAACTGGCCATGATCCTCAAGGATACAGGGGTTATCTGAGTGGCTGAGATACTGGTAGTCATCGAACATAGAAATGAGAGTTTGGCCGATGTATCTCTTGAGATGCTAACCAAGGGGAGGCATTTGGCTAACCAGGTGAGTGGTGAATTGCTGGCTTTCATCATCAGCAAGAAAGTGGACACGTTTTTACCACTACTCGCTAAACGGGCAGACAAGGTCCTGGCAGTGAAGAATGACAAGCTGGAGCACGCATTAGCTGAGCCCTACCAGAAGACATTGGCTCTCATCATTAAGGAAAGAAAACCAAAGCTTGTCTTGATAGGCCACAGTTCCTTTGGAATGGACTTAGCTCCCGCACTGGCGGTTGATGTGGCAGCCCCCCTGGCTACAGATTGCACTAATATAGCCATGGATGATGGAACAATTACGGTGACAAGGGCGATATATAATGGCAAGGTGAATGCACTATACTCGTTTGCTCCATCTGAAACGTTAATAATAACCGGGCGGCCCGGTGAATTCCCCGTTGAGGAGGGTCACCAAATGGGAAGTGTAGAGGAAATTGACTTCCCGCTAGACGAAGAGTTTGATTACAAGAGGTTCGAGGGATACATTGAGCCTGAGGTAAGCGAGGTTGATATTACCAAAGCAGAGGTCTTGATTGCCGTTGGCAGGGGAATAAAGGATAAGGGAAACATCGAATTGGCTGAATCATTGGCCGATGCGTTGGGAGGAGTGCTAGCGTGTTCCAGACCTGTGGTGGATTACGGTTGGTTGCCGTCTGGCCATCAGGTAGGTCTGTCAGGCAAGACGGTAAAACCAAAGCTTTACCTGGCACTCGGCATCAGCGGTGCTTTCCAACATATGGTTGGTCTGAGGGGCTCGAATATGATTGTCGCCATTAACAGGGATGCAAAGGCACCAATTTTTGCCGATGCTAACTACGGGATAGTGGATGACGTCCTCAAGGTTGTTCCCATCCTCACTCAAAAATTAAACGACCTCAAAGGC
This sequence comes from uncultured Dehalococcoidales bacterium, assembly GCA_964654845.1. Lineage (GTDB taxonomy): Bacteria > Chloroflexota > Dehalococcoidia > E44-bin15 > E44-bin15 > DAOUVR01. Next base: position 3,413 of record CAZZJX010000009.1, on the reverse strand, counting down.
TGACCAGAACGGAACTCGACAGCGTCCTCATACCGGGCATCGCCTTAGTAGCACCGCAGGAAATGACATCCACCCAACCCTGGCTGAGAATGATAGCCAGTTCAACAAAGGTTCAGCTTGTTCACTCATGTGACAATCAGGCGAACTGTGCAATACCATTTACGACCGACACAAGAGCGAACACCGCCGTTAAAACCAGATCTGGAGCTCTATCTAGACGCTAGTCTGAAACTGGCCTTCCTTCACCACTTGGATAGTACGTCATTCCAGAAATCGTATATACCCTTCTTTCCCTTCCCTCCTCTATATCCAGCCCGTATCATCGCCCTTACCAGGGGATGAAGGCGGCCTTTGTCCGGACCCAGCTCCCTTACCCTATCTTCCTCCGACCAGGCCGTCAGTCCCCAGGCCCCAATTATATCGGCAAGCTCAAGAGGCCCGATGGGCAGGTTGTAGCCAAGCTTGACCGCCTTATCTATGTCCTCCGGGGTTGCAACTCTCTCCCATACCATCTGAACCGCCTCCCCGGTCATACGACCATAGACCCGGTTGGCCAGAAAGCCGTAACTCACGTCTTTACACACCACTGGCTCTTTCCCCAGATGCCGAGACAAATCACAAGCGAACTGCACCACCTCATCGGAGGTATGAGCCCCCCTCACCACCTCCACCAATTTCATGATGGCCACGGGGTAGAAGAAGTGCATTCCCACCACTTTATCGGGACGGCTTGTGGCTGCTCCCATCTCGGTTATGTTAAGACCCGAGGTATTAGACGCCAGGATAGCATGAGGCGGAGCACTCTCATCTAACCTCTTAAAAACGTCTTTCTTTACACCCAGGTTCTCCACCACCACCTCAATGACGAAATCAACGTCCTTCACCGCTTCCTCTATACTTGTGCTACATTTTATTCGGTCTAATGTAGCCTTCCTTTCCTCCACTGTCAGCGTACCTTTAGAGACGAAATAGCGCTCCAACCTCTCATCTATCGCCTTCAGCCCATTTCTCACCAGTTCATCACTCACATCCACCATATGCGTCTCATAACCCCCCACGCGGGCGAGTATTTCAGCAATTTGCGACCCCATGGTACCTGCACCGACCACCGCCACTTTCTTAATATTTTCGACCTTCATACATCCCACCTTTCCTTAGATTTTTGGTTGCATGTTAAATATCTAACACGTCGATAATTCTATAGAAGTCCTCACAGTTTGTTGGCCGTGTTCAACATTAAATCGCTTTACCAGGCTAGCAAATACGGTTTTACAATTTGCCTCGCATTGCAGGTTACCATCAAAACCTGGCAATAGTCCTCGGCCACTACTAATTTACCTGAACAACCTCAACACGATGTTGATCAAAATGGTAAGCACAAGGCTGATAATGATGCAAGTTACCACTGGGATAAATAACCTGAAGCTGCCCCTCTGGATCATGAAGTCACCAGGAAGCTTCCCCAGAAAAGGGATGCGTTCCCAGAAAATGAAGAGTAATCCAAACAGGATGAGAAAACCCCCGGCAAGGATTAGAAACTTCCCCACTCCACCAAAGGCCGACATCATATGTCCTAACGTATATCGAAATTAGACTTTGTGCTATATTTGTGCGGCTTCATCGCATTTCCACATCAACCAACACCCTACACTCGAAGCCAAAACACTACCATACAATCCTACTTAGCCCCCGTTTTCAGCCCTTCTATTATTCTGGCGAACTCCTGTCTACATCTTTCCTCGTGCTGAGAAAGGAACTCTCGCCATTGGGGATTGCGTTTCACCGCCTCATCTACACTCAATTGCACAACCGCCGTATTCTGACCTTGTTTCACCTGCTCCATTCTTAATCGAGGATCCCTTTCTACCTGTGTTCTTAGCTCGTCATAGGCACGTTGCACTTCCTCGCCATATCTTCTTTGTAACTGTTCAATCGAATTCAAACCTGCTTCAAGCACCGGCGTATTCTGATGCTCCTTAAGAGTCTCTACAGCTAAAATGCCCTCTTTTCGCTTCTGAATCTCCTCCGGCCCGCTACTAAAACTGAGGGAATCAATCAGCTTCCACTGAACCTCTTTCAATAGCTGTCCTTTCCCGTGGTCTCTATATTCTTTCAGTGCGGTCCACAAGCCCTCAGAGCTAAGCGCCTCTATATAGAATTCTGAAAGCAATGAATCCAACCTCTCGGAATCTTTCAGCCGTTCCTTCTCTTCACTGGTCAAGTCGCCTGCTTTCGCCAGCCTCTCTCTCACTATTGGGGGCAGTTTTTCTTCCCAGTCTGTCATCTTTTTACCTCCCATTGCCATTCTGGTATAACTCCATCTACGTTGAAAGGGATACATCCACCATCCAGTACACGGCTCAACTCACTAGCTATCAGTTTCGGCCTGGGTTTCTTTTCCGGTTTCAGTCTCACTCTCGGGTTGACTCTCCGTCTCACGCGCCCTAATCCAGCGCTTAATCTCATCCAAGGCAGGCGGGGCAATGTAGAAAACCTGTATATCGGACGGAAACTGAACCTGATGCCCTTCTCTCATCAGTAGTACCCCAGTCTCGCCACCTTCTAGTGTTTCGTCTATCTGCTTGGCGATGTGCTCGTTTCTTCTCTTCTGCACGTCTATGAAGGATTCGTACACCTTATTAAACACCATCTGGTTCTGTAGACCAACTGCCAAACACTTAGTCCAGTCCATAAGCTCGGTTAGCAACTCGCTGTCTTCGATTGATAGAAGCTCAGCCCCTTTATCCAGTCCACTCTTAACAACTTGATAGCTTTCGGCACTGAGCTCCTCAACGGCTTTGGCCGCCTCTTCGCCGTCTTCGGGTACCAACTCATGATATACCCTCTTAACTTCACCGAGCTTCATTTCCAGGTTCCCTATATGAGCCTGGGCTTGATCCCAGTACCGGCTAACCATTTCCTGTAAATCGGCTTGAGGTTCTCTAGAAGTCAGAATAAGAGGCACGAAAAATAGTTTTCTTTCCGCCTTAAACCCCTCAGCCGCGGGTTTCTCTATTTCACCCAGCTGCTCTGACATGATTCTGCTCTTGACCTCCTCCTTCTCAAGCTTACAATCCCCTCATGAACTCAGGACGAAGCAAAGAGGGATCACCACTCGCCATAACATGCTCCAACTCTCCTACCATCTTTTCCTTGTCTCGGGGCAATTTGCCGCGAACTGAAAGATAATTCGAGGCGTGCATTGAACTAAAGAAACAATCTCTAAAGCTGGTATTCTCTATGATCTTCTTTAGTTCTTCAAGAGATTGAAACGGAGAAATGTGATTGAAATTGCCCTGTTTCCATTGCTCATAAAGCGGAGTGCCTGGGATCAAAGTCAAAGTCAGGGCACCGACATAATCCGGGTCAATCGCAGTGAGAACCGTCGCTGTTTCAAGTGCGTGTTTTTCACT
>CAZZJX010000008.1:0-13010 GCA_964654845.1 uncultured Dehalococcoidales bacterium | reverse complement strand
TTGGGCTGAGTGAAAGAAAGGCCTGTCTGCTGGTCAATATTTCGGCTTCGGTCTATCACTACCGGCCGAAATCGCCTCTTGATTAGTGTTAGGAATACTACCTTGTCCCTCAACCTCCTGTCCTGCTTAACTTGTCCCCGCTTATCATGCACCTTGTCATAGGCTATAGAGGTCAGCGGGTGCTTTCAACTATCCCCTTTTCACACTAAAGAATGTAGAACCAGTCAATTCGGGGCATTGACATCCACTGCATGTCGCGCTACAATAAACGTCCCCGTATACGGATAGTGCGTATACCTTCCCGATCCTTATACAAATGGCGAGTTGGTGCTGAGTCGTATGAGATCCAAAAACCATGAGCATCGCTCTGGGTTGGTGCAGCGATATTTCGACCGAGTCTACAACCCAGTCTATGACCTAACCACCGGTCGGCTGAACCGCTATCGTACGCTGCAGCAGCTATGTGTCGACAGACTCCTGCTCAAGGACAATGACACGATACTTTGCGTGGGTATCGGCACAGGAAATGAAGTCAGCCACATCTTGCGGAAGAACAGGAGCGTTGACATTGTGGGTGTTGACTACTCGGCTATAGCGTTGCGCAAGGCACGGCGGAAAGCACTGGCACTGGGTCGGCAGATCGAGGGCCTCATCATGGATGCCAGACAACTGGATTTCCCTTCGGCAAGCTTTGACCACGTACTCTGTGTCCACTTCATGGACTACGTGGCAGAAAAGGACATCGTCACCGGTGAGATTCTCCGAGTACTGAGAAACAAAGGTCAATTCGCGATAACCTACCCCTCAGACAGTGAGGGAGTAGCTCTGGGGCTCGACCTACTCAAGGATGGAATTCATGATAAGGTCAGTTCGGGAAAGGGTCGCCTCAGGGCATTCGCGGAATCACTGGCAGAACTCCTGGCCGGGATCCTGTACTTTCCGCTTCTGCTGCGGCGGAAGAATTCATGTTCGCACAAGGAGCTGGTAGCGCTGTTCAGTGAACTGACAAGAGGGCCATTTCAAATCGAAGAGTACTCCGTGTATCACGATTTCATTGTCTCCGGCCGGAAGACCAATGAGGAGGGAAAGGCAAATGCGGGTTGAGGACAAGTATTTCCGAACCCTGTCCAGAGAGGAGCTGTGGCAAAGGTACTGTGGTTTCCTGGACCTGTCTGCAGATCGTTTCGCGGAGATTCAACAGACGCTTCTGATGGAAGAGATAGAGCTGGTTGCAGACAGCGTTCTGGGGAAGAAGATCATGAAGGGCAAGAGGCCGAAAACCGTGGACGAGTTCCGCAGCATAGTACCTCTAACCAGCCACGATGACTACGAGCCCTATCTCAGCAACCAGGAAGATGATGCCCTGGCAGTCAAGCCTGCTTTCTGGAGCCACTCGTCTGGAACCTCGGGACACTTCAAGTGGGTTCCTAACAGTCGTGATGTTCTTGATAACGCTGTAAGATACTATCTGGCTTGCTGTCTTCTCTCATCGTGCAAGAAGAAAGGCCAGATCAACATTCGCCCGGGGTTTCGATTCCTCACGGTGATACCCCCTCAGCCCTATACATCCGGATATCTGATTCCCGCCTTTCTGGAACGCTTTTCCGCCAAGCTCCTTCCTCCCGATGAGGAGGCCGAGGACATGAACCTGGGACAGCGGATGCAGAAGGGTTTCCAGATGGGTCTGAAGGAGGGGGTAGGCGTAATCGGCGCCACGGCTAGTGTCCTCGTCAGGATGGGTGAAGCAGTTACCCAACAGACACGAGGCCTGAAGCTCTCCATTTCCATGCTGCACCCTCAGATGATGAGGCGCTTGGCTGGCGCCTGGCTGCGTAGCAAGATGGAGAGAAGAGGGATTCTGCCAAAGGACCTGTGGCAGCCGAAGGGTCTCATCGTCAGCGGCGTTGATACTGCCCTGTATAAAGAAGCCGTAGCCCATTACTGGGGACGTATTCCCTACGAACTCTATGCCGGGACAGAGGGGCTCCTGTACGCCGCGCAGGACTGGACCAAGAAGGACCTGGTATTCGTCCCGGACATGGTCTTCCTGGAGTTTATTCCCTATGAGCAGGTCCTCAAGCTTCAGGAGGATAGGACGTACCAGCCGCCCACTCTACTTCTGAATGAGCTTGAAGAAGGACAGCTATACGAAGTTGTCGTCACTCAATTCTACGGCATGCCTCTAATGAGGTACAGAATCAAGGACGTGATAAAGGTCGTCGCCAAAAGGGACGTGGAAGCCGGAATAGACTTGCCCAAGATAGCATTCCAGCGAAGGACTGACGATGTGATTGACCTTGCCGGTCTATGTCGGCTGGACGAAAGAACGCTCTGGCAGGCGATCAACAATACGGGAATCAAGGACAATGGCTGGATGGCGTGCAAGGAGCATGACGGTCGCCAGGCCCTGATCCGCATCTACCTAGAGACGGATGGACAGAGCGAACCGGATGAATTGGCTGTCATGATCGATAGTCAGCTCAAGGAGATTGACACAGACTATGAAGACATCGATACCTACCTGGGTATGCAACCGATAAAGGTAACGGTTCTATCACCAGGAACGTTTCAGCGGTACACCGAGGAGAAAATGGAACAGGGAGCCGACCTGGCCCTACTAAAGCCTGCCCACGTGAATCCTCCCAACACTACGGTTCATCGTCTTCTCGATCTAAGCAAAGAGTGTAGCGGAGCCTAGGATGAACCTCTCCAGCCTGTCGTACTTAATGCCGCCTCTCATTGCAGCGGCCGTGACTCTGGGCCTGCTACTTGTGGCTGTCCTCTGGTCGCGCCGTGATATCACGACCAGAGTATTCTCCGGCTTCCTTCTCAGCATGGCAGTCTGGAATGTGCTGATTTTTAGCATGCGGTCTAGCCCCGATGTTCAGCGTGCTCTTCTTTGGGACAGGGGAATGGTCGTCGCCAGCATGGCGGCATTTGTGTTCTACTATCACTTCACACTTGTCTACACAAACACGCGGGGACAGAGACGCTTCCTTCTTGCTGCCTACCTACTTCTACTGGTATTCGTGGCGCTTCTTCCATCTGACCTCTTCATAAAGGAGATGCAGGTTCAAGACTATGGCTACGCTCCGGTGATGGGACTCGGCACTTACATCATGGCGCCGATTGGCCTCCTTTTGCTCATAGGAGGGGCCATCAATCTGCTCAGATGCTACAGACTGTCCCCATCGCGAGAAGACAGGACCAGGATAGTCCTTCTTGTGGTTGCAGCGCTACTGCCTTTCATTGGAGGGACCCTTGACGGCTTCACCAAATTACCGCCGCTGGCCATCTGGAGCAATCTGCTATTCACTGTCCTGTGTAGCGTTGCTGTCCTGAGGTATCACCTGCTTGACATCCGCGTTTTCTTGCGAAGGAGCATCGTCTATCTCCTGGTAAGCATCGTGGTAGCAGTCCCCTACGTAGGCATACTGCTGCTGAGTCGCGAGATCATGGCACCTCAGATAGAGGCATGGTGGATCCATGCCATCCTGCTTCTAATATTAGCTATCATTCTGCGACCTCTCTACGGGTGGGCACAACGTCTGGCAGACAAGTTCTTCTATCGGGAAAGGTATGGCTATGTGAAGGCGCTCGAGCAATTCAGCAAAGAGACCCAGAGCATTGGTGAGGCCGAAAAGCTCGGCTCCACACTGATCCGACTGATCAGCGGCGCTCTGGGATGCTCAAGCGCTGGACTCCTACTGCCGTCTCAAGACAACAGGGATCTGGTGCTGGCATCTCATGTTGGGATGGATACCCCGCCATCCGGAGCAGTACTGAGACACGGTAGCCGCATTGTGAAATGGTTCGAACACAACGGGGAGATCATATCTTCTAGAGAACTCAAGACTGTCCCTGAGTTCCAGAGCCTTGCAGACGTGGAGAACCAGAACCTGCAAAGCATGCAGGCCGAATTGTGCGTGCCAGCCAGAAATCGGGAGGGTCGATTGCTGGGTATACTGGTGTTGGGAAAGAAGCTCGGCCGCCAGGCCTATGATTCTGAGGACATGCAGGTACTCTCAGCACTCAGAGGTCCAATCGCCATGACTCTAGAGAACGCTCAGCTGTATCGAGATAGCATCCGCGCACGTGAGAACCTCGAGGCATGGCTGAACAGTATGAGTGACTGCGTACTCATTATCGATGCCAACTTCACTATTCGATTCGCCAACAGAACGGCGCAGGAGACACTCGGTGTCAGGCTCGGTCAAGTGTGCTGGGAAGCTTTGGGTGGAGATGCCTTGTGCCCTGAGTGCCCCATAGAACAGTATTTGCACGGCGACAGCCAAGGCTTGCAGTACACCACTAGCATTGAAGGTCGAGACTATGATGTAGCATCCGCGCCACTAATGGAACCCGATGGTACCATGTCACTCATCGCAGTGATGAGGGACGTCACCGAGCGCGCGCTGGCGGAGGAGGCGCTACGTCGTGAGAGGGACTTCGCCCAGAGTGTGCTCGGTACTGCTCAAGCCATCATCTTGATACTTGACCCGAATGGCCGCATCGCCGAATTCAACCCCTACATGGAGGAAGTATCCGGGTATCGCCTGGAAGAAGTGCAGGGAAAGGACTGGTTTGACACCTTCGTGCCTGAGCGAGATCGGGAGAGGATCCGAAAACTGTTCAGGCAAGCGTTCGGTGGCATACGGACACGAGGAAACATCAATCAAATTGTCACGCGGGACGGACACGAGCGTGAGATCGAGTGGTACGACAAAACACTAGAAGACATGAACGGTAATGCTGTCGGTCTACTAGCCATAGGGCAGGACGTAACCGAGCGCAGGCAAGCGGACAGAGCATTGCTGGAGAGTGAGGTACGTTTCCGCAGGCTCTTCGAGGAATCAAATGACGCGGTATTCATTCACGACCTAGACGGCAACATCCATGACGTCAACACCATGACCTGTGAAATGCTGGGCTGCAGCAAGGATGTAATCCTGAGTATGAAGCTCCTGGAACTCCACCCGGAAGAGGAACTTGCCAGGTCTCGAGAGGCAATCAGGGCTACAGCCGAGACAGGCTCGACCCGTTTTGAGTCCAGGTTCAGGAGAGCCGATGGTTCACTAGTTGATGTAGACATCAGTTCGAGAATTGTGGACCCTGAGAAAGGGCTGGTGCAGAAAGTAGTCCGGGACATAACTGAACGCAGGCGAGCAGAGGAGGCACTGCGAGACCTTTCCCGCCGACTGGTTCGGACGCAGGAGGACGAACGCCGCTCAATTGCTCGTGAACTGCATGACCAGACCGGGCAACTGCTAGCCTACCTCAGTCTGCTGCTGGATAAATGCAGACATTTGCCGGCTGACAGTATCGATTCGGCTCTGCGCGAGACGAAGACGGTGGTCACGGATCTAATTGATCACGTGCGCAACCTATCGCTTAACCTGCGGCCGTCTACTCTGGATGACATGGGACTGCTAGAGACATTGCTCTCGCATTGTGAACGCTATACTTCGCAGACGCAGATTCAGGTTGACTTCAAGCATACCGGGTTGCCTGAGAAATTGCCACCCGACGTCAGCATTACCACCTATCGCATTGTGCAGGAAGGGCTGACCAATGTCGCACGCCACGCGAAAGTGGATAAGGTGAAGGTTCACATCCGGGCAGGTCGGGATGTGATTCGCGTGAAGATAGAAGACCGCGGTGCCGGTTTCGTTCCAGGGCAATCGCGTGCCTCCGGCGGCCTGGGTATGATGCAGGAACGCGCTTACCTGCTTGGTGGCAAGCTGAAGGTAGAGTCCAGCCCGGGATCTGGCACTAGCATCACCGCCGAACTACCTCTATCGGACCAATCAAAAACGCGGTAGAAAGGACGAGAAGACGAGGGGTGATTACTATTGTACTCGCGGAAGACCACAAGGTTGTCAGACAAGGCATAAAGATGTTGCTGGATGCTGAGGAGGATCTGCAGGTCATAGGTGAAGCAGGGGATGGTGCAGAGGCGGTTCAGTTGGTGAGAAGCCTGCGCCCGGACATCCTGGTTACTGATCTTCTGATGGACGGCATGAATGGTATCGAAGTGACAGAACTGGCCAGAAAGCACTCACTAGGGACCCAGGTTATTATCCTCTCCATGTACAGAAGTGATACGTACGTCAGTGCAGCACTGGAGCACGGTGCTATTGGCTATGTTGTGAAAGGGTCTGGTGCAGACGAGCTAGTGCATGCTATCCATGAAGCGATGTTTGGGCGACGGTACCTCAGCCCACCTCTGACAGAACAGAGCATTATGGCATACAGACAAAGGGGCAAAGATGCTGCTCTCGATTCCTGATGCGCGTCACTGCAAGAAAGCGGGAAGTGCTGCTGTCAGCGTAGGCGCTGGAGACCAAGGCGCCCGAGGTTACGGTGAGTGAAGCTGAGAAACCTCACCGTAGTGATAAGCCCCTCACAGAGACACGCCTTCGGCCGGTTGACAGAGGTGGCAGACCGCGCAAGCTAGAAGGTCAAAACTCAGTGGAGCGGTCAGGGGGACACACCTTATCGGAACCCCGAGCCGAGCTAGTCTGCTGGAAGTCGACCCTGGTCTGGGTACTCGGTGTGGAGATATCTCCTGACCCAGACACCCCGATGGTAGCCCCCTCGATCCCAATGCAGTGACCCGTACCTTCGCGAAGATGGTACGCAGAGCAGGACTACCTCATCTCCGGCTTTATAACCTGCATCATAGCCACGCCACACTGCCGCTCAAGGCGGGTGTGCATCCCAAGGTCGTTTCAGAGCGTCTGGGTCATACCAACATCGGCATTACAATGGATATCTACAGCCACGTAATGCCGGGTATGCAAGAAGCTGCGGTGGAAAGGTTTGACCGGATACTTGAACCGGATGCTGACGAAAACTCAGATCCTAATGTTAGCATAATGTCGGCAAATGCGGATGGGGTTGAGACTAGGCCGTGCAGGGCTCGAATCTGCGACACCCTGATTAAAAGATACAGGCATATTATACCGCTTAGTAAAGAATAGTAATTCTTAGCACCTCTGAGTATTCAGTTTAGCCTCGTTTTGTACCTTGTAGTGCCTTTTTGTTTTTTTTCGTGTGCAGAAGTTCGTTAGTAAAAATGTTAGTAATTATTTATTATGATGCATCAATAATTCTTAAAAAAGTTTATTGGAATATTATTGACAAAAGGAATATTAGGTAGTAAAGTTGCATTCTAATTAAAAACTTTAACAATTGAATATCTCGTATTCAGATAAATTCCTGATCACCAGTAAAAAGGGAAGCGTTGAAGCATTACCTTAACTTGGTCACTGGGATAATGTGGAGCTAATAGTGAAACCGACCCTTTGAGGTCGGTTTTTTTATCTTAGATTTTCCTTTCTCTAGATCAAGAGGTAATTCAATTAATCATAAGGAAGAGAGGTAAGGTAGAGTGATGAAAAGAATAGTATTCCTGACCGTATTGTCTTTGTTTGGGTCCTCTATCATTGCTTATTTTCCAAATGGTGCTTTTGCCCATATGGGTGAACAGACTCGATTACAAGAAAACGAAAACTATCACCAGCTTTACTCTAGCCCTAAAACCTATCGGACGGATGCTGCAAATCAGGTCAACACGATAAGCTTTCCAGTTGCCGGAAGCGACCTTGAAAACTGGGATCCTCCCATTAATGAGACCTTTCGTTGGGAGGTAAACGGGCACTACTACTTTTTCTACTTTGGCGTGCCGATTTATCGTCCTGAAGCCGCTGATGAGGCAAGTATGCGTTACGTTAACGGCGTCCAAGGTCACCTTGTGACAGTACTAACCCCGCAAGAGCAAAAACTTATAAATAAAGCCCGGATTAAGACAGGTGATTTTACACGCTGCTGGATAGGGCTTTCAAGAGATGATGCAAATGATCCCTGGTTTTGGGATACTTTGGAACCGTATACACCCCCCGGCTTTTTCTGGGGGGACGAAGGGACTGAACAAACCACTGAGCATTTTGTTTCGATGGAAACGTGGAACGATGGGGGTATACATGATTATGAGGGGTGGTGGATGAGTTCCGGGAACGGGATAAGGGAAGAGTTTCCCGCTTTCGCAATAGAATTTCCGGATCCACCACCTACTGCCGACGCCGGTCAAGACCAGTCGGTCATGGTCGGTACCCTGGTCAGCTTGGATGGAGGAAACAGTTTCGATCCAGACGATGATTACCCATTGGCCTTCTCCTGGGAGATCTCTGCCACACCCGACGGTAGCACAGTTGCCTTGGACAAGCCGAGTAGTGTAACACCCGGCTTCACGCCGGATGTGCCGGGAACTTATATCATTAAGCTGGTTGTAGACGATTCTTATGGAGTCTCAAGCGACCCTGACCACGTGTTCATAATTACTGTATTAGGAGAACCAGTGGCTGATTTTAGCGCTACACCTATTTCAGGCCCGGCACCAATAGATGTCCAGTTTACTGACCTGTCCACGGGTGGCGCCAGTTCATACGAATGGGACTTTGATAATGACGGCACCGTGGACAGTACAGAGCAGAATCCTCTCTACACATACACAATACCTGGTATTTACTCGGTAAGTCTTACCGCAAGTGGTACCGGCGGCAGTGATAAAGTAATCATGGAAAACTACATAACCGCGTATGAACCAGCAGTAGCCGGTTTCAGCGGAACCCCGACCGGCGGCCAGGCACCTCTAACCGTACAATTTAACGATGAGTCTATGGGAGAAGTGGATACTTATGCGTGGGATTTTGACAACAATGGGAGCATAGACAGTACAGCGCAGAATCCAGCCCACACTTACACTGTAGAGGGTACCTATTCCGTTCGGCTGGTGGTTAGTGGCCTTGGTGGGACAAACACATTAGTTAGAGACGATTATATAAATGTCTATTCATATATAGAAGCCAGTCTTGATATCGCCCCTAACGTCCTGAATATGAAGAGCAAGGGGAAATGGATAACAGCTTATATAGAACTACCGGAAGGTTATGACGTAGATGATATCGATATAGGCTCCGTAATGCTGAACGGAACTGTTATGGCGGAACTGCACCCTACGGTAGTCGAAGACCATAACGATAACGGTATCCCTGACATTATGGTAAAGTTCAGCCGGGAGATGGTCCAGGATAATCTGATTCCAGGAGATGAGGTTGAAATAGAGGTAACAGGAGAGCTTTTAAGCAAAATAAGTTTCACTTGCACCGAAACGATCAGAGTAAAAGACTAGAATTTCTACCTGTAAAATAAAGGGCATGAAGTAACCAATAATAATAGGCTAATAAAACTGCAGATGTTGAATTGCTCTTGCTGTAGCGATCATACCTCTACAATTAAAAGATACAAGAGGTTTGTCCCTCAGAGTGAACCCAAGTAATCATGAGTGGCTTTCTATCTCAGATTTAGCTTCGGTTTATCCTTTCTAATACATTCTAATAATTTCTGATGTTTGCAGGTTGCTTTGCAGAAATGTTTGCAAGCGTTATAGGTCCTCATATCCCGCCAGGCGACTATACACTGACTGCCGCAGCAGGGGCACCAGCTCATGCTGAACATTCCTGCCACCGCGGGTCTCTTGAAGATAGACCGGTGCCATCTCCGTTAGTCCCAGCACCTCATCCAGTTCTCGACATGCCAGCAGTCCTGCGTCTGATGTAATCCTGGCCCCGTGGAACTCCAGCCTCAATCGCATGTCAAATCGGAGCTTCAGTGTCTCCTTGGCTCTTTCACCCATTGGGTTCCTCCAGCCAGCCCCATCTGATGAAGCTGAACAAGGACTTTCTGAAGCTATTCTAGCACCGCAACTCCCTCATGTCCCCGGTTTGATATGGGAAATCCGGGTAACATATAAGTGTTGAAAAGTGGAAACCCGGATTATATAATATGTATACCATTAGTCAGGCTGATGCAGGTGCCAGATGGATATAATAATGGCACTAAGTCCTGAGTTGCCAATCGATGTATGGAGATTAGAGACTCTCCTGCTTAGTTTGGCATGCTATCTGTACAGTTCAATCCCATTTGCCTACCTCTTCACCTACCTCTTCAAAAAGGAGCATCTCACCAAGAAAGGGACGGGGAATATTGGTATTGCCAATGCTTTTGGCGTTGGTGGTTTGAGGGCTGGCTTTCTTGCAGTCGTGGGTGAAGCAACCAAGGTAATACTTGCTCTAGCTCTTTCCCGGTATTATTACGGTGGAGAACTGGTCATTTCCCTTATTTTCATTTCCGCGAGTATTTTGGGCACTGGATTCCCAATTTTTATGAAGGGGAAGGGAGGACAGGGAACCACTATCTTACTCTGGGCATTACTCTTTCTTTCTCCCTACACACTACTTCTATTCTCCGCCGTCTTCGCTTTCACTTTTATAACACTTAAAAAGCTATACTATGCAACATTCATTGGTTACGCCCTATTACCGGTTGAGATATTTCTGATAGAGGGGAACCTTTATTTCGTTGTCTTTGGAGCACTTGCCGCGCTGTTTTATTGTCTCCGATATAAGCCACGAAGAAGTGATTATGCTTTTTATAACAAGAACATGCGGCTATTAAGATTCATTGAGAGTACATTAAAGAAGAATGTCCTATTAATCGACATAGTACAGGCGAAGGACACCTCACAAGTAGGAATGAAGGCATATAGGCTGTGGTATCTTAAAAAGATCGGGGTTCGAGTTCCTAAAACGTATGTGTGTACATTTGCTGCCGATGATGCGTATATGCGTGGAGAACAAGAGGCCTGTAATACGCTGCAGAAAAAACTTGAGGAATTGATAGACATTAGGAAGAGCTACAGTGTACGGTCTTCAGCTAACATCGAAGACTATGAAGATTATTCCTTTGCCGGCCAGTTTGATAGTTACCTTAATGTAAGTTCTGCTGAAAAAATTATGGAAAATATAATGATTATATGGGAGTCAGTTAAAGGAGAAAGGGTAAAAGCCTATCTTGAACATGTTGGCAAGTCATTGGATGACCTCAAAATGGCAGTAATCGTTCAAGAAATGGTAAGCCCTGAATACTCCGGGGTTGCTTTCACCAAGAATCCTGTAAGCGGTTTGGATGAGGTTGTCGTAGAGGCAGTGGCAGGCTTGGGAAGCACACTACTGCAAAGTGGAGTCACGCCAGAGAGGTGGATATACAAATGGGGTAACTCAATACAAAAACCTAAAAATAGCAAGATAGACCTCACTATTATTAACCAAATAGTCTTACAAGCCAAAAGAATAGAAAGGAAGTATAGAGCAGCTGTAGATTTAGAGTGGGCATATGACGGGGAAAATATCTACTGGCTTCAACTGAGAGCGATAACAACACTTAAAGGAATTGATATTTACTCCAACAAGATATCAAAAGGATTCATGCCGGGGATTATCAAGCCACTTATCTGGTCTGTGAATATTCCGGTGGTTAATACGTCTTGGAAACGGTTATTTATTGAGATAATCGGGAGTGACGCTAAGGGCATCGACATACATAAGCTGGCGAAGTCCTTTTATTATAGGTCGTATTTTAATATGGGCATTATTGGTGATATCTTTGAACTTCTTGGCATGCCCAGGGAGTTAATTGAGCTGTTACTTGGCTATGAGGGTTCTGTCAATGAAGGGCCAAAATTCCGACCGGGGTTGAAAACTATAAAATATTTCCCGGGTATATTTATGTTTGCCCTCCGTAAAAGTTTGTTTTCAAAGAAAGTACAATCCCTGCTCAAAATGAAAAGTGCGGAATACGAATATTACACCCGTGCTGATTTGGACAAGATGGACAAATTTGAAACCATGCAGGCTATTGAGCAGCTATTCGAAATAAATACAGACACTTCATACTATGTTATCATTTCACAACTATTGATGGGTTTTTATAACATGATGTTCGGACGGCTTCTTAAGAAGAGAGGGATATCCCTGGATATGATAGGCTTTCCACAGGTACAAAAAGCCCTGCGTGATATTGATCCAAGTTATCAACTTGAACGACTTCACAGTGTCTACACCAAACTACCAGAAGAAACGAAAAGACAGCTCAGTAAATTAAAGTTTCACGACTTGTCGGAACTACCTGGACTGGATGACTTTAGATGGCATGTTAAAAATTTCCTGACGAATTTTGGGCACCTAAGCGATAGCGGGAATGACTTTTCCCGGCCGCAATGGAATGAGAATGCCGAACTAGTCATTGATATGATTGTTAACCATTATGGAACTTCCCCGTACAGTGAAAACCTTAAGGAATCGGAGGCAGATCTATTTCTATACAAGAGGTCACCCATTTCATTCTTCTATAAGAAAGCAGCCAAGTACAGGATATACCGGCAGAGAGTAAATTCACTATATGAGTATGGTTATGGGCTGTTCCGCCCCTACTTCCTACATTTAGCAGTTATCTTTACACAAGAGGGGTACTTGGCTGAAGCGACCGATATATTCTATCTTACCTTCGATGAGATAAAGGATGTAACAGCTCAAAAAACTATGCCTGAAGAATATAAGAGAGAAATAGAGCGAAGAAAGCAGCAAGTGCTTAAGTGGCAATTCATAGACTTGCCTGAAATCATAGTTGGAAACACTGCACCACTACCTATTGAAAAGAGGCAGATATCGAGCCAACTTAAAGGTGTGGCTGCTTCAAAAGGGAATTGCCAAGGCAGAACGAAACTCGTGAGAGGGATAGAGGATTTTCCTAGAGTTCAAGACGACGATATTCTGGTCATTCCACATTCTGATGTCAGCTGGACACCGATATTCTCTAAAGCTAAGGCAGTGATTTCAGAGTCGGGGGGAATGCTTTCTCACTGTGCAATTGTGGCTAGAGAATATAATATTCCTGCTGTAGTATCAGTACCGCGTGCGCTGCAGATTCCTGAAGGTGTCCTCGTATCAGTAGACGGATATCGGGGAGAAGTTATCATTATTGAAGAGGACAAAAAAGCCTGAAATAGTGGTAATTATTTATTAATTAGAGATTGAGAACCGGAGAGAGATGAAAAGCTCTCATTATTAGTTACGACGAGTCTGGTAAGGCATTGGCTGAAAGCCTGAGGC
>CAZZJX010000007.1:11564-13377 GCA_964654845.1 uncultured Dehalococcoidales bacterium | reverse complement strand
CTCATTCGCTCTGGGATATATTTCCAGGAGACACTCCCTGAACTCGTCCAGAAGGGAAGACCCTTCGACAGGCTCAGGGTGAACGGAGGTCACATAGAGTAGCCCAGAGCATCTTCTCTAGGCTTCGTTGGAGCAGATGCTCCAACCTACCCAGTAATTCGACAGGCTCAGGGCAAACGGAGTATCGCAATCCGCAAGGCGGACAGGGCGAACGGAATAGTAGGGGCGTTCAATTGAACGCCCCTACCGGAACGGATAACCGAGTTTAGGACAAACATCGCAGAAGCAGGAAGATGTCACTCGTCTATCTGAATAGATTAGAGGTTCATTTTATTAGTGGTCTTGACCTGTGGGCTAATGGTGAAATTGCAAAGAGTATCAGCTTGATTGCGAGGTCGAGCGTGTTGCAGCGAAGCGATGGGTGAACGTCTGGCCAAACCCCATGGTTGTTTTGTAGCCCACGCCGCTGTAAAAGGCGAACTCCGCCAGCAGGTTTATAACCCTACGCCAGTATGCGTCATGCCTCAGTGCGACATATGAGCACGAACCCATAAACCCTACCTGTTTGCCTCCGGCAATTTCCACCGTATGTGTTCGAAGCTGGCATTGGGATATTGCTATACATTCCTCAGCGTATCGCCTTACCTCCCTGGAGATGGTGATTGGCGACACAGCATTCCATCGGTCGGCGAGGCTGCCGAATACCAATCCTGGAAGCGGCAAAGGTACATTCTTTCCCCCCGACCTGAATGTAGTGGGCGACGTAAAAAAGAGCTTGACCCTTCCGGGAGCGCTTCTGGCTTCGAGCAAATGCCCTTGAGCTAGCTCCTGATATGATGTTCGTCTGCTCAAGGGATGAGCGCCGCTTTTCAAGAAGACATCCTTGACTGAAAAGAGGGCGTTATCCAGTTCAAACTCCTGAGGCAACGATGGCAACACCTTTTCCGCCAGCAGGCTTGAGAGATCGTCCTCATAGCTGGTGAAGCGCAATAAGCAAGCCTGGCCAGCATTGATATGCATTGTTGCACTCCTCCTGTGCATGCCCATAAGGCCCGACACAGTGAAGGGCTTGGTCTCACTATCGTCGTGTAGCTTTGCTCCTATATTGGGGTCAGCAGTGGCCACAAGTCGAAGGAATAGCGCGTGCGCCGCCTTGCCCAAGTAGGGAGGCAACAATGCTTCCTTGCGGGCTTGTAGCGCAATGACGGCGCTTAGCAGCACGTCTTTCCCTTACCTCCAGAGAGTTTCCAGAACTAGTGAACTAGCTTGCCCTTTCGAGAACTAGCGTCCTTTATGACAGCTATCTGTGACTTTGAGGCTGTTTCTCAAACACTTTGACGGCCGTCAATGCCTCGCAGGCTCATTCTCACCCAGCCGAGCGGTTCTCTAGCCTGCCTATCTCCAACAAGCTGCCTGGTCTTGGGGAAGACTTTGGGGAATAGCGGGCCGTGCCACTTCTCCAGGTGGTAGGTCTCGACAACTGTGTTCACCTCAGCAGAGGTCAACTTGGTCCCCAGGGTCTTGGCCAACCAACCCGTGCCCCAACCGATGGGCAGGAGGAATTCGTCAGGCTGCAGTGAAGCCTGCCTCCTCGTCAACGCCTCGTAGAACCCCTGCAACTTCCAGATGCCGCAATCGCTATAGAAGTCAAGTTCGAGCTTGACTATCTCTGCGGAGAAGGCACGGCAGCGTTCCACCAACTGGTCGAAAAAGTGTCGCCTGCGAAAGTGATACATTCGCCGTACCCTGCGTTCAGGCCGAAGAATATATCTATCCAGAGTCAGGGTAGCCTCAATGGCGGTCCCTTTAGGGA
>CAZZJX010000007.1:0-11554 GCA_964654845.1 uncultured Dehalococcoidales bacterium | reverse complement strand
CTCCACTTTGCTGGAGAGAAGGTGGCTGGCCGCAAAGCGAAAAGACGGTAACCGGCAGTGCTCTGGGCATGACACCACCCTGCGGGTATGCGTCGGTTAACCGCAGGGCGCGTAGCAGGTCGCGATGGGTGTCTCTTGGGTCGTAGTCGAATATCCCCGCCTCCACCGAGTCATCGGCCTTTCTGGGATCATTGCGCTCACCCAACCCGCCCAGCGTGAGTGCGCCGTGGTGGGCGGACCAGGCCAGGGCTGTGCGCAGCGCCCCCTTTATCGAGCTTCCGGGAATGTAAAGCCTGTCAAAGGCGTCCTTCACATGCTCGCGAATCTGGTGAGGATGCCCTGCGGCGATATCTATCTCATAGGATTTGAATCGCTCTATCTCTTCTGGGGCCAGCAGAAGACTCAGCTTCGGATCCGTTCCTGCCGCTGTGAGCCTATCCTCGTCTATCTCCGCCGGCAGCCGTTCCAGGTTCACTATCACTGCCCGGTTCCCCTCCACAATAAAATCGTAGTCCTGGAGTAACTCACCTTTCCCTGAGCCGATGTGAATGGGTGAGAGGGTCTCCAGGGTCAGCCGATAGGTGATGTGCAGTTCACGGCTCATCGACTTCCACCCTTCTATGAACTCCAATGGGGAAGGCAAACCCGTAGCGGTACACAGGGTGCTTCTCGGGTTCCAGTTCCGGTGTAACATCTACCAGTTCCCCATAGCTCGGCTTGCCCAGGGAGCACAGCACAGACCCTTCACCGATGAAAAAGGCGGACTTGCGTCTCTGCCCCGCTCGCTCCGGGGAGTTCACCCACCCGCCCCTCTGAGTAAGCTCGTAGGCAGCATGTCTGGCCAGGACACCGGCCTCCAGCTCAGGCAGTGTGGGGTGATAAAGCGAAAGGGTGATGAACGAGTCCCCATCCGTAGGCCAGAATGGTGCAAATGGGCTGGCACCCTCGAACGAAAACTGGCCATGACCAGCGCTCCTTTCGCCACCAAGTCCAGCCTCAGATAAATAATATAGTGCGCTTTCCACAAGCCTTTTTGAAGCAGGGTCTTCGGCTTCGAGAAGGAAGTAGAGGCCACAGTCAGGGGAGAAACCAACCTGTGCAGCGTAATAGCTATGTGAAGCCACACCCAGCCGATCCACGGCAACCTTGGGCACGATGTGGCGTCGCCACAGGGTAGGTCCATCTCCTCCTTGCGGCAAGGCAATGCGCTCCTGCTGTGTAAGCCACACTCTTCCACCCTGACAAAAGTTATCCCTAGCCAGATGCCCATCCAGAGGCTCGCTAAGAAGCATGGGTTCCAAGATACCCTGGGAGATGAAGCGTACGTCTTTAAGCCGAACACCTTGCTTTTCTTCGGCTTCTCCCTCTATGAGTAGATTGACCATGGGATTGGGGAAAAGAAGCACCTCACCGGCATAGGGGAAAAGGGAGGTGATTCTGAAAGGTGGCTGCTCCTGAAACTGGGAGAGGAGCCCAACCAGCGTATTCTCGCCCTCCCACATTCTCATACCTATGGCCAGAGCGCCAAAAAATGAATCGGAATGGAAGACTTCGTCCGTAGCCTCAATGCCCAGAGCCCCCTCACCGAAGTGAAAGGACGAGCGGGGCTTAAGCTTGTAGAGCCATATCTCTGCCATGATCAACATTTACCAGGAGAACGTCTGGTGTAACCAGTTCATTGTCTCCTCTTCTTTGGCCGTGAGTTCTCTCAGGGACAACCCCTTCTCGAATGTCTTCTCCTCCAGATACCGCTCGCGGGTGCGGGCGGTCAGTGAAAGCTCCTGGAAAGCGATCTTGCCACTGCCGCGGGTTCCCAGGCCACCGAGATAGTCATCCTCCAGAAACTGCATGGCGTCCAGCAGGTGCATGAAACGGTTCACATCGGCTTCCTCGTACACATTGTAGACCAGTTCCAAAGGAGCGAAGATGGCGCCGGCAGGCACCCGCTCAACCTGGCGGGGAGTAGCCGCCGCAGTAACCCGGTCAAGGGATGTTTCCCATTTGACCTCGGTGAAGGGGAGTTCCGTCCTGGTCCTGGCTAGCCTTTGTGCGCTGTTCTCGTCAAGAGGCACATCCCGCACTATGAGGCGGGTTGGTAGCACGGCAAACCCTGCCGGTATGCCAAAGATGGGACAGACTTGACAATTCGAGTAGGCTTCTTCGTCGGGTATTCTGTTTCCCTTTTCGTCAAACTTGTAACAAGCATGGATACGAACTCCACCCATTGCCCATTGTTGAGACTTGTTGTAGTGCTTTTCCAGCAGGGAGCGCAGTTTTCCCTTTAGCGAGGAGCCGGGGATATACGGGCGGCCGGTAATAGGGTTTCGCACCACAGGATTGTCCAAACCGCCAATGGCCAAAGCTCTCTTTGCCGCTCTGATGTGGAGGCCCGTTACGATTTCTATGCTGCCGGTGATAAATATCCTTCCATGCAGTTGGATTTTCCGTTCGGTTTCTGCCATTACACTCTCCTAGTCCCTGCCGCTGTGGTAACGGTGATATGCGACAATGGCCTCAAAGAAATTCAACAAGCGCCTGAAGGAGTTGTGACGCTCCGTCTCCCCCGCATTCGCCTTTTCCCCTGCCTCTGGCTCGTCTGGTTGCTCCAGCACGATGTCAATAACGCGGCAAATGACCTCTCGCAATTCCTCCACGGGAAATACATCCTGCCCATCCAGTGTTTCCTTCACTTTCTTTGACTGATATGCCAGCTTGGGCTTCAGCAGACGGAGCTCCCGCTGTGCTTCAGCGGCACTAGAGGGCCAGGTCATCTCGATCATATGAATATCACCGAGGACGCCTCGTATTTGATGCGTCGCCAGGTTCATTTCTTTTAGCTTCCTCCCTATACGCTCGGCGCAGTTTATCAGCACCTCGGCATCTCCATCGACAATGATCTTTCGCATTTCCGCTGAAGACACCAGTTCCTTTTGTGGCTGAGATTCCGCTGAAGACCCTTCCACCTGCGTCATAGTCCCTCCGTGCGGGTGAGCAGTTCCACCCACCGCGCCGCCAGTGCTAGCTGGGGAAGCTCAACTGACAGGCGCTCAGCTTGCATTAGAGCTTCCCTTATCTCTGCCAGGTGGGCTTGGGCCGGACCTTCTACTAGTTCTATCATGCGGGAAAGATGGTAGGCTGCGTGCCACATCCAGGGGCCGTAGTGAATCGTTGGCCCATGGAACAGCCGCCTGTCGGCATCCATCGTCTGTCCTTCGAGGTAGCTTTGGTGAAGCTCCATTAGAAGATGAAGGAGAGTTCGAGGCGCCTTACCCTGTTCAATCCGTCCATCGATGGATATTATATCCTTCAACATATCGCGCCACTCGCTCACCTTCTGAAACTGTGACCAGTTGAGCGTCTGGCCGAGGAAGGTGAAGGCGTTCTTCCCCGGCATTCGCTTGGCGCCGCTCTCCAAAGATTCTGTGGCTGCTTCAATTAGTTGATACAGAGGAAAGTGGGGTTCATCAACTGTCGTCCCGCCCGAGATGTGCACCAAGGGGTTGCAGCAAGTAAACTCTGAAAAGTCGCGGTGTATATTCCAGGCAAGCTCGGCTATCTCACTCCAACTGCTGGTGACAAGAAGGTCATCACCACCGGCATAGATGGCGTAGACCTTGTCTTTCCCGTCATGGGGGTTCCACCGGGCACACAGGCTATTGAGCCAGCCCTCGAAGAAAAGACGGAGAAGGAAACTCGTTGAGCATACTCTGGATATACTGGTAACTTCGCCGAGCCCATGTTGGAAAAGCCATCCCAAGTCGTCCACGTCCATGCGCAGAACACCGAGGAAAGGCACCCCTTCAGAAGCCTGAGCCACGGTCTCAAAGTCCGCAATCTCTGCCGGTTCCTCCTTCTTTCGTGGTGATGCCTGGGCTAGAAAACGAAAGCCAAGCGCTGGTGGATTCTTTACGCTCTTGAGGGTATTGAGTAACTCGGTGTTGAGAAAGTCGGTAGAGTTGAGTCGCAGCAATGTCGCCCCTGGGCCAAGCCTGTTCAAATCCACCTGGTGGGGTTCATCCAGGAGCCTCACTGCAAATCCCAGACCAAAGAAGAAGAGCTTCTGCCATCCTTGAACCTGAACATCTTGCTGTCCCTCTTGTCTGGGGGCGATAAGGAGATAGTTGGCATCCGCCAGTTGCTCTCCCAGGTGCTTGAGAGAATGGCACAGTTCACATTCTCTCTCTTCTCCCTCTCCGAGCTTATGGCGTGCATCCTCAGCCCCGCACACCGCGCATATGTCTGCACGTTCGCTGGCGCTTTTTGGTTTGAGAATCTCTTCGTAGAATTCCCCTGGTGCCAGGTCGTCAAATGGCCGCTGCTTTGCCCAGCCAAGCTTTTTCTGGACACCGGCCAATGCTTCGGAGAAATGGCTGAAGTCCTGCGGGCACAGTTCTTGAGTTGCAAGAGCCAGGTGCAGCGCACCGTGGTGATGCTTCAATAACGCCTGTGAGAAATCTCTACGCAGCGATGCTAGTGTCTGACCGTCGACGTGGTGTGCCAGAACATAGAATCTTCCCCCGCCGGCATAGAGCAGGTTGACGGTGTAGAGCCCTAACTGGCGCAATAGCCACCATGCTGCCACTTCAGTCAGGAGTTCCAGGTAAAAGGAGCGCCCGCGAAGCCCTTTGGCTACCCCCTTGGAAGTCTGGGTGTAGAGGAAACGCTGCACGCCGCAAATATCACCGCCTATCAGGGACAGACATGGTTTCTCTTTCACAGTATCAGAGTTGCCCGCGAGCAGCAAATCAACCTCAGACTCAGAGATGCCGGAGCAAAACAGGCTGAGGGCGATGGCGCACGTGGTGCGGAGATGGTCAAACAGCGAAACATCAGGGATGTCACTATGGTAAGAGCTGGGGATGCACCAGGTGAACTTGCACAGAAGGTGATAAAACGTATTGATGAGTGCTGGGAAATCCACTCCATACAGTCCCGTGACAGTTGCCGTTTCTCGGACAAAGTTATCCCACAGTTCAGTGTAGGACTGCTCTGGTTCCTTATCTGTCTCTTGCTTGGGAAAGATAGTATCCCTGTGGATGTCCAACGGCTTTAGAGGGAAGTAGCAGGGGCTGCTACCGGTACCAACCTGTGAAAACACGGACAGGAGCTGTTTTACAGCGGGGTTGCCCTCCTCCTGGTGCTCCCTTTCTAAGGACGATAGATGGTCTGCAAGCTGAATCAACTTGCTCAAGTAATCGTCAGGTCGGTGATGTGCCGAGGCCAGACTGGCACTTTGATCCCATGTCTGGCCAAAGTGGTCCAGGATAAACTGGTGGGAAAGGAGGGTATGGGTCCGGTCCTTCTGTTCGAGCGGGTGAGAAGTTCGCTGCCAGAACTTACCTATATCGTGAAGCAAAGCAGCAAGAACGAGGCTCTTTTCTTGGGACATATCATCTCCGCAATGAGCCCGATACAAGGGCCATGGGGTTACTAAATTATCGCAAGCCCTTGATGAGATGTCAACTTAGCCGACACCGTATGATCTAGTTGAGAGTGAGAACAAAGATAAAGGAATACCGAGCCAAGCAGAACTTGACGCAGGAACGACTGGCCGAGATGGTAGGCGTAAGATGGGGAACTATTATCTTTTTGGAACAGGGGAAATATAATCTCTCTCTTAAGCTAGCTCATAATGTGGCTAAGGCTTTGAAAACTACTATCGACGAGATATTCATTTTGGGTGATTAGTGCTAAACATGGTATACTGCTATATAGTGTGCTCTAAGCCGATCCAGGTCGATTTGGACGGGAAGCAGAAAGGATGTTAAAGGAGGCTGTGGAGATCATCTGGAGGCTTCTGAGAAATACTATTAAGGAGGAAGAAGGTTGAAAGAGCTAACAGAAGCTGTGGTTGTAGAGGCGGTTCGACTCCCCACCGGTAGGTCGGGTTGGAAGGGGATGGAGAAGGCCGGGGCCTACATGAACGTCTCGTCGCAGGTCCTTATCGCCCAGGTGGTGGAGGCTCTGATGGCGCGGGTGAAGGGGAAATGCCCGGAATTTGACCCCGTATGGATTGAGGATGTAGCCTGCGGGTGCTCGATGCAAATCGGCGAGCAAGGCGGGAATATCGGCAGGTTTGCCGTGCTGGCATCGGGGCTTCCGGACGAGGTATGCGGCTGGACCATCGACCGCTACTGCAATGGAGGGCTTCAGGCGGTCAACTCTCAGGCACAGGCCATCATGACCGGCTGCGGCGACATCTCCATCGCCTGCGGGGTGGAGAACATGAGCCACTACGCCATGGGCTCCCAGGTTCAGGCGGCGATGAAAGCGGGATTGCCTGTGTCCTTCCACCCCGAGGTCGCGAGAAGAGGAGGGGCTGAGATTCTAAGCATGGGTCTCTCCGCTGAGGCGATTGCTCAAAGATACGACTACTCACGCGAGGACATGGACAGGTTAGGGCTGTGGAGCCATCAGAAGGCGGTGAAGGCCATCAGAGAGGAGGAGTGGTATAAGAAGAAAATCGTGCCCGTCAAGGTAGAGGTGGATGGCCAGCCACCGGTGATCGTCGATAAGGATGAGACTCCCAGGGCTGAGGCACTGGATAACCCTGATGCTGCGTGGGAGAGGATGCAGAAGCTTGAACCGAGGTTCAAGAAAGCGGAAGATGGGGGGAAGGTGACCGCCGGGAGTTCGTCGGGCATTGTCGATTGTGCGGCAGCC
This sequence comes from uncultured Dehalococcoidales bacterium, assembly GCA_964654845.1. Classification (GTDB taxonomy): domain Bacteria; phylum Chloroflexota; class Dehalococcoidia; order E44-bin15; family E44-bin15; genus DAOUVR01. The sequence continues at coordinate 4,891 of CAZZJX010000007.1, read as the reverse complement.
TGCATGCTGATGTCAAAGGAGAAGGCGAAGGAACTGGGACTTGAGCCCATGGTGACCATAAGGTCGATGGCGGTGGCTGGTGGCGATCCGAAGATACAGCTTCTCGCCCCAATACCGGCGATGAAGAAGGCACTCGCTCGTGCCGGGCGCACCATGGATGATATGGAAGTATGGGAGCCTAACGAGGCCTTTGCATCACCGGTCCTGGCCTTCTGTGAAGAGTTCGGCATCGCCTATGACGACCCGCGAATAAACCCTACCGGTGGAGCGATAGCCATCGGGCATCCAATAGGCTGTTCTGGTGTCCTCTACTTCGTCGAGATGGTTCACTGGATGGCGCGCAACAACCTCAGATGGGGTATGCAGACGTTGTGCGGTGGTGCGGGATGTGGCATCGCCACCGTAGTGGAGAGGGAGAAGTAAGGTTAAACAGGAAAGCTCCCCAAGGATTCGTGTGGTAACGAAATCTAAAATGCGAGAGCAGCACCCATTCCTATAGCGTGTTTGGAAGCTGCTTTCGCTATTTAGCGGTCAATTTCAGCGATTACTGGTAGATGGTCGGAGGCAGTGCTCACCAGCACGTGAGCACCGCTCGCCGTCAGGTCGGGAGAGACCCATATATAATCGATACGTCTGTCGAGATTGAACGAGGGGAAAGTATATTCTGGAGGGTCTACTCCTGCCATGGCGTCTACAAGGCCAACAGTCTGCAACATCTCCATCTCAGCGTGACCGGGTTCCGCGTTCAGGTCTCCCATTAGCACAGTACGCACTTCACCCTCCCAGAAGGCAATGATGCTATCGGATTGCTCCTGGCGAATACTTGAGTCTCCCTCGATATGATGATAGTGGGTGGCGATAACCTGGAGGCTATAGCCGTTGCCCAGTTCTATCAGTGCCGCAGTGAAGCCCCGCAATACGAATAGATCGCGCGGTGGCAGGTCATGCTGGGTATATTTCACGATAGGGTAGCGGCTGAGGATTGCATTTCCCCAGAAGGGGTCTGCTGTAGGTCCAAAAACATATGGCAGGTCGAGCCGCTGCGATAGCCATGTCAGCATATCGAGTCTGCCAGTGACTACCCAGCCCCTGGATATTTCTTGCAGCGCTACGATGTCGGGATCGCTGTCCTCGATGACCTGTGCCAGGGCCTCCATATCCAGACGCCCCTCAGTGTTGAAGCCGTTATGCAGGTTATAGGTCATTACGCGAACTGGAAAGCCTTCACCGTAGACCGCAGTCGGCGCCCGCCAGGTGACCGCCCCTACCAGCGGTAGTATCAGCAGGAGTAGCGCCAGTGCTGGTGCCAGCCATACCCTGCGGGGGAGCCTTATCCTCTGGCGTAGGCCTGTAGATGCACCTAAGGCGCAGGCTGCCACAACGAAAGCTGCTATGGGCTCTATGATGGTGTTTGTAAAAGGAAGACTCATCTCATAGCCCGCATAGTAGCCGAAAAGAAATAGCAGCAAAAGGATCATACCCAGGCCATTGGCCACATTGATGCTAGAAAAGCCCGCTTCCGGGGCGCTCTCTCCAATACCAATGAAAACCAGAACGATTAGCAGCGATAACAGTACCTGTCCGACCAGGAACAGTACAGCTGCTGGCACCTCGACTTGAGTGTACTGCAACGCCAGAATGACAACCAGACCAAGGCCGCAGATAAGGGCCACGGGCCACGAAGTCCGTGGTCTCCAACGTAGCACCCATACTGCGGCGATTAGACCAACTAGTTGCCCTAGCAGTGTCCAGCCGAAGGCCCGAGGTAGTGACCAATCGGTTAACACTGCCAGACGGGCTATGTTCTGGAAAATCACCAACTGAAGGAACAGGAAGGGTCCGATAGCCAACCAGGTAAACGACTTTCCCTTTGGCACTCCGTAAGCTGTGGTATCGGGCGTCCCGGCAGCATATACACTCCTCGTAAGCGTCATACCTGCCAATATTATCCATTGGACCAGTACCAGGAACAGCGTCAACAGCAAGGGCAGTAAACCTGCCTGCCAGCTTATATCGCAGGTATTAAAGGCGCCGTGAATGGCGGTATCCAACATCAGACCCACCAAGAGTGCCAGGGCAAGGTGGCCCATGCTTCGGCGGCCACGGCTACGCAAATTGCGCAGATATGGCGGTAGGAAAAGAACGAACAGCGCCGTTGCCACCATTGCCAGGATTAAATGGGCCAATGGCGCACCCGGGCAAATCTGCATGACTAATCGCAATAGACCTAGTCCGCCGGCGGTGACAACCACTACCAGGCGGTTGCCCAGCAAGCGGCGGAGCGGCCCTGCCAGGAAAGCGGTAAGGAATACGATAGTGATAAGTCCGCCAGCCTCTATTGCGCCCAGGCCCATTCGGTCGCCCAGCAGCCAGACAACGCCAGGCACTAACACCCTCAGCACCTGGAGCCCGAAAAGAACCGTTAGCGCTAGAAGACTTAGCTCAATCAACAGGGGTCGGTCTGCCAGCCATCCGATGCCGGGCAATAACCGGTTTGTTTTACTTACAGTCTCAGCTTCATCGTTCATTGCCGTATCTTGCCGAGCATAGCTCCTTGACTTGATGATAAATGCATTGTCTGTGGTTAACGTGCACTGTAGCAGAATGTATCTGCTGGGTCAATGCTGGGAAGGCCAAGAGGCCGAAATCCACGGAGGATTTTCTAGCCAGCATGTAAAAAAGCGGCTTGTCGTCTTCAACAGTTATAAACGGAACTGCAAGATGTTATAATACCGTGAAGTACGCTGTAAGCTCAGTCAGGCGGATAGGGAGAGAGCATAATGAATTATTTCGCCTATGCCTCCAATTTAAGTCGTAGGCAGATGTCGGAACGCTGCCCTGATTGTCAGCCCAAATTCGTAGCTACCTTGCCGAATCATAAGCTGATATTTTCTGGATGGTCAAGAAAGTGGCATGGTGGAACTGCCACCATCAGGCTATTTCAAGGCGAGAAAGTTATCGGGGCTGTCTATGAGATTTCAGACAGATGCTTGAGGTCGCTGGATAAGCATGAGGGCTACCCTACCATTTACAATCGGGTGAATAAGATGGTGATAGCAGAGGATGGTGAGCGTGTGGAAGTCATAACCTACATTATGCGGGAGCAATTAAAGGAGATACAGCCTGCACCGGAATACGTGGCGGTGATCCAGCAGGGTTACAAAGACTGGGGAATCTTTTAAGCCAGGCGGATTTGGAGAAGAGGGAGGATAGGAATGCAACTGAAAAAGACATACAAGAACATTAACCCGGAGATGCTTTATGACGAGATGCAAGACCTTGTCATAAAGCAGGGCGCAACATTAGGGGAAAGAAAACTGGAAACATACTCGCTTCCCGGTGGGTCGTCGCACGTTTCCCGGGCGACTATTACATTCAAAATACAGGGGCGGGAAGGCAAATCCGAAAGGGATTGCATCAGCGTACATATCATAGGGTCAGCGGTCGGCGAAACAAAAATGATGCTCGAAATAGATGAGAAGGTGTTTCGTCCCGCCAATGTCTCGGCGTTGGAGGAGGACCTCGACTTTATCTTTGGCTCCTACGAGATAAAGTAATTAGTAACCAGTGGTTGTATTCATGGCAAGCCGGGTAAAGCTTGCCGGTAAGCCCTCCATCATGTTGTGCCAGCGCTGCTGGCGACGCGCAGAACGAAGCTTTGAGGAGGTGAATGTCGCATGAAGTTCGAAGGTGTAGATTACTATAATATCGATGAATTGCTTTCCGACGAAGAGAAGATGACCAGAAACATGGTAAGGGATTTCCTGGAAAAAGAGATTGAGCCGCTTGTTGTTAGCGCCTTCCACCAGGAGGAGCCGTTGAATACGCGGGAACTTGCTCCCAGGATGGGGGAGCTAGGCATAATTGGCCCTGTGGTTCCCAAGGAATATGGGGCCGCCGGTGCGAACTATGTGACATTTGGACTCATATGCCAGGAGCTGGAGAGGGTGGACAGCTCTCTCAGGAGTTTTGTCGGTGTTGCATCAGGGCTAGTAATGTATCCCATATGGAGTTTTGGGTCCGAGGAACAGAAGAATAAGTGGCTGCCATTGCTCGCCAAAGGAAAAGCCATAGGGTGCTTTGGACTAACAGAGCCAAACCGCGGGTCGGACGTAGCCTCTATGGAAACCGTGGCTAAAAACGATGGCAATAAATGGGTTATCAATGGAACAAAACAATGGATAAGCGAGGCGTCAGTCGCCGATATCGCAGTTGTTTGGGCACGGACCGATGATGGAGTAAGGGGGTTTCTGGTGGAGCGAGGCACGGAGGGGTTTAGTCAAGCATTTCAGAATCACAAGGGCTCAATGAGGGCCGGTGATGTTGGCGAACTGGGGTTTTCTGACTGCGCGATACCATTGGATAACATACTGCCAAAGACAGAAGGCTTAAGGTCTACGTTTATGTGCCTCAATCAAGCGCGATATGGAATAGCATGGGGCGCAATTGGGGCTGCCATGGATTGCTATGAGACAGCCTTGAACTACGCCAAGGAAAGGGAGCAGTTTGGGTCGCCCATCGCTTCCTACCAACTGGTACAGGATAAACTTGTAACAATGTTGATAGAGATAACCAAAGGGCAACTCTTAGCCTACAGGTTGGGCAGGCTTATGGATGAGGGGAAAGCCAGACACCAGCAGATTTCCATGGCCAAGAAGAACAATGTCTCTGTCGCCCGCATGTGTGCCAGGATAGCTCGTGAACTACTTGGGGCAAATGGGGTATCTCTAGATTATTCTCCGATGAGACACATGGCAAATATTGAGTCAGTGTATACGTATCAGGGCACCGATCATATCCATACACTCATTCTGGGGTCTGATATTACTGGTATCCCGGCATTCACCAGAACACAATGATGTGGCCTGTGCTCCTCCTAGTCAATAGTTAT
>CAZZJX010000006.1:8734-13516 GCA_964654845.1 uncultured Dehalococcoidales bacterium | reverse complement strand
CCGTCGCCCCGGGTGGCACCAGCAGTAAGACTTCCATCGATGTAGGTCAGAGCCACAGCAAGTCCATCTAGCTTGAGCTCGCAAACAAAGTCCATATCGCGCCCTGGTACCAGATTAGACGTTCTCTTGTGCCAGGCGAGGAGCTCTTCGTCAGAGAAAACTTTGGCCAGGCTGAGAAGTGGAACTGTGTGCTCCACAACGCCAAAGGCTTCTACAGGAGCCGCTCCCACCCGCTGTGTGGGGGATTCTGGGGTGATAAGCTCTGGGTGCTCGTCCTCCAGCCCCCTCAACTCCACCATCAGCTCATCGTATTCGGCGTCTGATATTTCAGGGCTATCGAGCACATAGTAGCGATAGTTATGGTAGTTGATCTGCTCCCTTAGCTGTTCAATCCGCCTTTTGACCCCTTCTTCCACCGCTATCATCCCCTTACCAATCAACCGAGCTTCCTTAGCTCCTTCTTCAAAACCTTACCCATGATATTCTTGGGCAGGCTTTCGATAAACTGCACCGACTTAGGTGTCTTAAAATTGGTGAGCTTCGTTTTGCAATGCTCGATCATCTCCTCTTCAGTCGCCTGCTCTCCAGGGTTCAGGACCACAAAAGCCTTTATGTTCTCACCATAAACCTCGTCCTTGATGCCTACAACCCCAACCTCAGCCACTTTCGGATGGGTCATAAGAACCTCCTCCACCTCCCGAGGGAAGATATTCTCTCCAGCCTTTATTATGAGATCCTTCTTTCGCTCAGTGATAAAGATATATCCATCCCCATCTATGTACCCAATATCACCAGTTCGTAGCCAGCCCCCTTTCAAAACCTCGGCCGTCTCATCAGGCAAGTTCCAGTAGCCCCTCATCAACATTGGGCCACGCATCACTATCTCTCCTTCCTCGCCGACAGGGAGCTCGTGATCCTCATCATCGAAGATCTTTATATCGGTTCCCTTCATTGGCAGGCCGATAGAGCCAATTTTAACCGTTCCATCCAAGGGGTTGACCGAGTTATTGGCACCGGCCTCGGTGAGGCCCCATCCCTCATAGATCGTGGCTCCAAATTTCTCCTTAAAGGCCCTGGCGGTCTCCAAGGACAGCGGAGCGGAGCCTGAGACCCAATACTTGATGGAGCTTAGATCATACTTATCTGCCTCGGGTGACATAAGCATAAGCGTATACATCATAGGAACCGCCGCAGTAATAGCTGGCTCATATTTATCCACAAGTCTAAAAAACTCCTCCACCTGGAACCACCTCATCAAGATACCCTTAGCCCCCATAATAGAAGCAGTGTTCATGCTAGCTATGCCATACGAATGGCACAGTGGCAGAGAGCTAATTGAGGGCAAGGGCCCCATGTTAAGGGTTTCCTGCTGCATCTTAGCGTTATAATAAAGGGCATAGTGAGATAGCATAACACCCTTAGGTCTCCCTGTTGTCCCAGCAGTGTAGATGAGAATGGCCAGCTCATCGTCGTCCGTCTCTACCATCTCCAGTTCCTCCGAGCCTTCCTCCACCAGCTTTGGATAGTGTAATGTGTTGGGCACCTCTCTATCGATGATTATCAGGTTTTTGACGTTTGGAGCCTTTGCCCTGGCCCCTTCCATTTTCTCTAGAAAATCTGCGCTACCAATCACCACAACCGCCCCTGAGTCCCGGTAGATATGAATAGTTTCTTCATCCCCCATCAGGAAGTTTATGGGAACGATTACAGCACCAATCTTCCACACCGCCTGAAAGCTCTGCAAAACCTCGGGACAATTGGAACTCTGGACAATAACCATATCCCCTCTTTTAACCCCGATCCTCTTTAATCCGTTGCCGAGCTTCCTCGCCACCCGGTCCATCTCCACATTGGTAAACTCCTTGTCCTCAAAAACCAAACTTACATATTCACCGAACCTCTTGATATTGTCCTCAGCGAGCTGTGCCACATTCATTTTCGCAACCCCCTACATATTTGTAATGATCCACTTGCCTCACCCCACTCTTCCATCACATTTACCCCTCGCCAATCAGCCAAGCTTCCTTAACTCCTTCTTCAGAACCTTTCCCATCAGGTTCTTAGGCAGGTCATCTATGAACTGCACCGCCTTCGGCGTCTTAAAATGAGTGAGTTGCTTTTTACAATGCTCGATTATCTCTTCCTCGATGGCCTGCTCTCCTGGCTTCAACACCACAAAGGCCTTGATCTCCTCGCCATAAACCTCATCCTTGATGCCCACAACCCCTGCCTCAGCCACCTTGGGGTGGGTCATAAGTACCTCCTCTACCTCCCGCGGAAAGATATTCTCCCCAGCCTTTATTATAAGATCCTTCTTTCGCTCAGTGATGAATATATATCCATCCTCATCCTTATAACCGATATCGCCAGTGCGGAGCCATCCACCCTTCAAAACCTCCGCCGTCTCATCAGGCATATTCCAGTAGCCCTTCATTAACGTGGGACCCCGTAGCACTATCTCCCCTTCCTCATTAGGGGGTAGTTCGTTATCCTCCTCATCGAAAATCTTTACATCGACCCCCTTCATCGGCAGACCTATAGAGCCAATCTTAACCAGCCCTCCCAATGGATTAACCGAGTTATGAGCAAATGCCTCAGTAAGGCCCCATCCCTCATATATAGTGGCTCCGAATTTTTCCTTGAAGGCCCTGGCAGTCTCCAAAGAAAGAGGTGCAGAGCCGGAGATCCATATACCGACAGAGCTCAGATCATACTTGTCCGCTTCTGGAGACATGAGCATAAGCTGATACATCATGGGAACCGCTGGGGCAATAGCCGGCTTATATTTCTCTATCAGTCTGAAGAACTCCTCAACCTGGAACCACCTCATTAATATAATCTTTGCTCCGATAATAAAGCAGGTATTCATAGTAGCTATACCGTAGGAATGGCACAGTGGAAGGGATATTAGCATAGGGGGCAACTGCACGTCACCAGGCAGTTCCTGCATCTTAGCGTTGGAATAAAGAGCATAGTTGGTGTGCATGACACCCTTAGGTCTTCCCGTAGTCCCAGCGGTGTAAATCAGGATGGCTAACTCATCGTCATCGGTTGCTACCATCTCCAGCTCGTCAGAGCTCTCTTCCACAAGCTTGGGATAATAGAGAGCGTTAGGCACTTCCTTATCAATGAGAATCAGATTTGTTACCTTTGGTGCCTTTGATCTGGCCGTCTCCGCTTTTTCCAGAAAGTCTGAACTGCTGATAACTGCCACCGCCCCAGAATCCTGGTATATATGAGTTGTTTCCTCCTCTCCAATGAGGAAGTTTATGGGAACGATTACAGCACCGATTTTCCACACCGCCTGGAAACTTTGCAAAACCTCCGGACAATTTGGAAGCTGTACAATGACCCTATCCCCTCTCTTGACCCCGATTTTCCTCAGCCCACTGCCCAGTTTCCTCGCCACCCGGTCCATCTCCACATTGGTGAACTCCTGGCCCTCAAAATCCAAACTCACATACTCACCAAACTTCTTGATATTGTCCTCAGCAACCTGCGCCACATTCATTTTTTGCACCACCTTCGCAAATTACCTGGGACTATTCCCCTAAAGCTTCACTAGCTTCATAGTGTAGATTTCAGGGATCGCCCGGAGCTCGAGAAGTTGCTCCTCACTAACTGACTCATCAAGCTCAAGCACCAGGAGCGCCCGGCCCCTAGGCTCAAGCCTGCCCAATTGCATAGAGCTGATATTGATGTCGGCATTCCCCAGTATGGTGCCCACCGTCCCAATAATACCAGGACGGTCTCGATGATCACTGAAGATGAAATAGCCCCCTCTTGGCACCACATCTATCCAGTAGTTGTTGACTCTGACGATGTGAGGCTCACCCCTCATTACCGTGCCCGCCACTGTAGTAGTCTCAACGCTGGTGGTCACCTCCAGTGTTATCAGATTACCATAGTTATCACAAACAGGATCCTTATGCTCGATAATCTTCATCCCCCGCTTTTGCGCAATTATATGAGCATTAACCAGGTTAACCCGCTCCTCACTAATCTTCTCTAAAAGTCCGCCGATTACCGCTGCCCTTAGCGCAGCGGTCTCATAAATGGCGATCTCCCCCTCGTATTTGATGTTAATTGTGCTCAACTGCCCCTCAGCCAGTTGATAGAGCAGTCGCCCCACCTGCTGCGCCACGCCCAAAAAAGGTGCCACCACGGGACGAGTCTCTGGGGTTATCAGGGGCACATTTACAGCATACCTAGCAGGCTGACCATTAAGCACAGCGATGATCTGCTCTGCTATATCAAGAGCGATAGTCGCCTGAGCCTCAGCAGTGGATGCAGCGAGATGAGGGGTAACCAGAATCTGATCGTTCTTGAAAAGAATGCTTTCCGTTGCAGGCTCTTCGACAAAGACGTCTATCGCAGCACCTGCCACCCTCCCATCCTCAACAGCTTTAAAAAGCGCCTCTTCATCGATGACACCACCACGGGCGCAATTGATAAACCGCACCGTTGGCTTAACCATCCCGAGTTCCTTGGCACCAATTAGCCCTTTGGTCGCCTCAGTAAGTGGCGTATGCAAGGTGATAAAGTCTGACTTTCTAAGGATTTCCTTCAATGAAACCAGCAGTTCCTCCAGTTGGCTGAATTTGGATGCAAACTCCGGCAGCAGCAAGCCCCTGTTGGACAAGCCATCCCGCGTAAATTTCGCCAGCGAAGCCAGACGGGCGTATAGTTCCGGGTTCGGCTCCACGTAGCCCTTGATCAGCGGCGGCCCCATAGGAATGGAAGTTTCCATTGAGTAGCTCTGTTTCGCATAGAGTATCGTGT
>CAZZJX010000006.1:0-8724 GCA_964654845.1 uncultured Dehalococcoidales bacterium | reverse complement strand
GAAGGGGTCATAAGCAATAAGACGCATCTCCAGTCCCTTGGCGCGCCGGGCTACTTCAGAGCCAACATTACCCAACCCAATGATGCCCAGCGTCTTATTCCTTATCTCAATGCCCATGAAGTCATGTCGACGCCACACACCAGACCTTAGCACTGCGCATGCCTGAGGTATATTGCGCGCCATAGTGAGCATCAAGGCTATAGTATGCTCCGCAGCAGCGATGGTATTTCCTGCGGGGGCATTGACCACGACGATGCCTTTCCTTGTTGCCGCCTCCAGATCAATATTGTCCACCCCCACACCAGCGCGCCCGATGACCTGAAGTTTCTCACCCGCTTCGATGATCTCTGCTGTAACCTTTGTCTCGCTTCTCACCACCAAGGCTTCATACTGGCGAATGATACCTAAAAGCTCATGGAAACCCATCCCCAACCTGACATCAACGGTTGCATAGGCGGCTAAGGCATCGATACCCTCTTTAGCAATGCGGTCTGCAATCAGAATCTTCATTTTATCACCCTTAACCTTCCTTCAGCTAAACCCTTTGCTTTAAAAATGGGTTTACTCCAATTGCCCTGAGTATGTCGAAAGGCCTTTCATAACCCAGCAAGCCTTTCCTGAGCGGAATTGAGGGGCCTGCCCTGAGCTTGCCGAAGGGCTCACCATGAACGGTAAATGGCATAGACTATTTTCATGATTTGCTGGTGGACGACCGTCCGCAAGTGTTCATTTCGAAAATCGATACTCACATTTTGCCTTGGATTTACTGAAGCACCGGCTTCAATCGATCCTTGCGAAGATGCTCCAGGCTGCCCTCCACGCTTAGAACAAGTTCAGAATTACCCTCGTTTGGGCTCTCGGAAACCTCCAATAGCCCTCTGCTTTAGCCCACGCACTCCCAACCGAGATCCGCCCCTATTTTCCTCGATTTCGATTTCAGCACCCCTTGCCCTACCTCACCCCGTGAAGCCTGCTTTAGGCAGTGCGATCTTGAGTGCTTCTATCACCACATCAATATCATCCTCGGCTACATAGCCCAGGTGACCGATGCGAAATATCTTCCCATCCAGCCTCTGCTGCCCACCGGCGAGGACGGTATCATGTTCCTCCCTGAGGATACTCAGAAGTCTCTTTGAATCAACCCCATCAGGTACTTTGACCGCAGTAACCGTATTTGAGGCGTATTTCTCATCGGCGAAAATGGATAGCCCAAGCGACTTCACCCCCTCCCTCGCCCTATCGCCTACACGAGCATGGCGAGCAATGATGTTGGAGAGTCCCTCCTGCTTTATTAATCGGAGGGCAGCAGAAAGCGCATAAATCGCTGTGAGACCGGGGGTCCACGGGGTTTGCCCCCTCTCCTCCAAGTACTTCTTCGCTGCGGCGAAATCCCAGTAATACCTTGGTATCTTCGCTTCCGCGTTCGCCCGCCACCCCCGCGCGCTGATGCTGACCATGGCCAGCCCCGGTGGAGCCATCCACCCTTTCTGAGAGCCGGTGACAACTACATCGCAACCCCAGGCGTCTATGGGAAGATCTATAGCGCCCAGGCCACTGATAGCATCTACTAAAAGTAGCTTGTCGAACTCCTTTACTACTGCGCTAATGGATGCCAAGTCATTAGTTAGCCCGGTGGAGGTCTCATTTTGGGTCACCATAACTGCCTTTATCTTGGAGTCCTGGGATAACGCTTGACGTACCGCTGCAGGTTCAACTGCTTGTCCCCACTCAAAGCGAAGCCTGGAGACCTCAGCGCCAAACTGCTCGGCGATATCGGCGAAGCGCTCGCCGAAGGCTCCATTAGCGAGGCACAACACCTTATCCCCAGATGAAAGGGTATTAACGACAGCCGCCTCCATACCACCGGTGCCCGAGCCAGTGAGAATGAGAACATCTCCCTTGGTCTGAAATATCTCTTTAAGGATAGCCGTGGCCTCATGGATTATCTCAGCGAACTCTGGCCCACGATGATTGATCATCTGCCTGGCCATCGCCTGTAGGATTTCTTCGGGGAGCGGGGTGGGGCCGGGTATTCGTAGTTGCATCTTTACCTCCAACTGCAGTTGTACTATTATCCTTGATAACTCGAGCAACGTAAAACGTTCTAGTCCTTACATGTTATATCATCTTTCTCAAAGGCCGTTATTCCTTTGATAAGTATTCTATCCAGTTCATCCTCGGCAAAAACACATTCGGTGATTATCACTTCCCTCGCCGTTGTGCCAGCCGCCGCGGCCTGGCGAGCTATCTCGGTGCATTTCGCATAACCAATATGGGGGAGAAGGGCAGGGAGCCCCCAAGTCTTCCAGCCCTTTTCAAGAAGCGCAGCGCAAGCTTCCTCATTAGCCTTGATCCCCAAAATGCATTTTTCTATAAACAATTTCTCCGCGTTGTCCAGCAAGGTTATCGATTCGAATAGACAGTGGCAAAGCAAGGGCAAGAAGGCATTCAACTCCAGTCGTCCCCGGCGAACAACTTCACAAATCACATAATCATTGGATATCACTTGCATAGCCACTTGCTCTAACATTTCTGGAATTACCGGGTTCACCTTGCCGGGCATGAGGGAGGAGCCCGCCTGCATCTCAGGTAGTGTGATTTCACAAAGCCCGGCCCTAGGGCCAGAAGCCATTAGCATCAGGTCACTGGTTATCTTGGATATATTGGCCGCATGAATTTTCAAGGCACTGGATACAGTGCTAAAAGCATCCAGATTCTGCGTAGCATCCACTAAATCTCTAGCCTGAAAAAGCTCAAGGCCTGTGATTTGTCTTAATTTCTCCACCACCAGACGGCCAAACCCCTTCGGGGCTGCAATCTCCGTGCCGATCACCGTCCCTCCCATGTTCTGCCGTAGAAGTAACGCCTGACTCTCCACAATTCTATATCTATCTCGCCCCACCACTCTACCATACGCAGCGAACTCAGCGCCCAGGGTTATAGGGGCTGCATCCTCATGTTCCGTCCTGCCCATCTTTAAAATGTTGGCGAACTCCTCAGATTTTTTCCGTAATGCTTCTTGTAGCTCTACAATAGTAGCCGATAGCTGCTTATGCAGTCTAAACATGGCAATTCTTATAGCTGTGGGACAAACATCATTTGTAGACGTATGCAGGTTTACATGGTTGTTGGGATGGACAAGGTCGTAATCCCCCCGTTTGCCACCCAATATCTCAATGGCACGATTGGCGATGACCTCGTTGGCGTTCATATTGATTGACGTTCCAGCACCCCCCTGAAACACATCAACGATAAACTGGTCGTCGAATTTCCCCTCGATTACCTCATCAGATGCGGAGATTATGGCCCTCGCCACATCCTCATCTAGGAATCCCATCTCCAGATTAGTTTGGGCGCAAGCCTTCTTGACCTCAGCTAGGGCACGGATCAATTCGGAATGAATCATACATCCCGAAATGCCGAAGTTCTCCTTAGCCCGCAGAGTCTGTACACCCCAATAGACATTCTCCGGCACCTCCCTATCACCCAAAAGGTCATGCTCGATTCTCATACTCCCTCCTTTGGCATTAATCCGCGTTAACTATTTTTACAAAACGGCGCTTGCCCACTTTGATGATATCCCCAGGCTTAAGCTTCACTCTTTCACCCGCCACAGTTGTCTTAGTGCCATCGTTGTTTATGATCTCAATTGCTCCCTGAGCTATCAAGCGCTTCGCCTCGCTGGTGCTCTTCACAATCCCATTGTCGACTCGCCATCTAGGAATGTCTCTCCGTACCTCGATGTGTAGGGTACCGCGAATATTCACCACAGCCTCACCAACCCGCACCGGCACCTCGCGTCGCTGCACCACTTTCTCGAACTCTCCCTCCGCCTCCACAGCCGCTTTCTCATCGTGAAACTGAGTGACAATCTCTCGGGCAAGGCGCTTCTTTAAAACCATCGGGTTCACCGATTGCGAATCCAGTTCAGTCCTGAACTGAGCAAGCTCCTCATCTTGCACATCGGTAAGAAGCTCAAAGTAGTCCATCATCACCTCATCTGGTATGCTCATTACCTTGCCATACATCTCGCTGGGAGGCTCATCGACGCCAATGTAATTCCCCAAACTTTTCGACATCTTCTGGCTACCGTCGGTGCCCACAAGAAGCGGCATTAGGAAAACCTGCTGGGCAGACTGTCCCACCATCTGCTGAAGCTCCCGCCCCACAAGGCAATTGAATTTCTGGTCGGTACCGCCAAACTCTACATCGGCCTCAATGACCACCGAGTCGTATGCCTGGAGCAATGGGTAGAGAAACTCCGTGATAGCAACGGGACGACCTGAGGCATATCTGTTGGCGAAATCGTCTCTTTGCAGCATCTGGGCCACAGTGAATTTACTAGTGAGGGCAATAACATCGGCGAGAGTAAACTTCCCGAACCATTCGCTCTGCCAGACGACCTTGGTCTTCTCACGATCGACCACCTTGAAGAATTGCTTCATATATGTTTCAGCATTTACGCGCACCTCTTCGGCGGAAAGCATTGGGCGGGTTGCCGATTCGCCACTTGGGTCGCCAATCTGTGCCGTCCAATCTCCAACGATGAGGATAAGCTGGTGCCCGAGTTCCTGAAACTGGCGAAGCTTCCTTAGACCTACCACATGCCCCAGGTGGATATCAGGCCTGCTTGGGTCGAAGCCCTGCTTGAGGCGAAGTTTTCGCCCTGACTCCAGCAGCTTGACCAGCTCTTCTTCAACAATGATCTCGACAACGCCCCTTCTTAGAAGGCGCCCGTAGTCATCAACAGCAGTGGTTTCCCCCATCTCCCTCTTGAGCTCTCCTCTCTCACTTAGTAGTGCTTTAAGGCATCAATAATGCCCGTGTCTGCTCAACGTCCCTTTGCATCTGTGCCTTAAGCTCATCGGCGCCTGAGAACCTCACCTCACCACGCAACCGATGCACCAGCTCTATCCTGATCTCATGGCCATAAAGCTCCCTCTCCTCGAAATCGAGGATATGAACCTCAACAACCCGCTTCCCGTCATCGAAGGTGGGACGAACACCAATATTCGTCACTGCTGGGTAAGCCGTTTCGTTGACAAAGGCACGGGTGGTATAAACGCCATCAGGAGGCAAAGCTTGCTCTGGGTCGGGGACTAGGTTTGCGGTAGGAAAGCCAAGCGTTTTGCCGCGCTGATCGCCCTTCATTACCTGCCCACTTAGCGTGAAGCGACGACCCAGAAGTTGGCTCACCTTTGTCATATCGCCTTGGGAAAGCGCAAAACGAATCGCGGTACTGCTCACCACCTCTCCCTCGCACTCCATAGGCTCCACCACCTCTACAGAGAAATGAAGCTCCTCACCTAGAGATTTTAGCTTTAGGGCGTCTCCTTCCCTTCGTTTACCCAAAGCGAAGTCAGAACCAACCACTAAGCTGCGCATCCTGAGATATTTCTGTAACAGCCCGACAAACTCTCGGGCGCTAAGCTCGGCCAACTCACGGGTGAAGGAGAGAGTCACAACACACCCCACACCAAGGCTTTCCAAAAGTCTAATCCGCTCCTTGATACTGGTCAAATAGGTAAGATTAGACCGTGGTGAGAGAACAAGGCGGGGATGACGGTGAAAAGTCACCACAACACTAAGCAGACCGCCATCCGATGCTCTCTCCTTGAGCTTCTTGATAAGAAACTCGTGACCCAAATGAACCCCGTCGAAAACCCCGATGGTAAGCGCCGTATCATGCTCTGGCAGCGCCCTGGCTAGCTCCTCTTCGACTAGCATTTCCCCTTCAGATTTTACTTACTAGTTTCCTTTTGCCACCTCTGTGACTTCACCCTTAGCGCTTCCCGCTATCTTTCGTCCCATCGATATTGCTACCGCAATCACCTGTGCCATAAGTCGCTCAAAGTTCTCGAAAGTCAGCGACTGAGCGCCATCTTTGAGGGCAGATTCAGGGTTAGGGTGAACTTCGATTATCAATCCATCAGCCCCAGCAGCCACCGAGGCCAAGGCCAGTGGAGCCACAAGGTGCCACCTACCTGTGCCATGGCTAGGGTCAGCAATAATGGGCAAGTGACTCAGCTTCTGGATGATAGGAATGGCACTTATATCCATAGTATTTCTAGTATAGGTTTCGAAGGTTCTGATCCCTCGCTCACAGAGTAGTAGTTGACGATTCCCCTGGGCAAGGATGTATTCCGCGGAAAGCAGCCACTCCTCAATAGCGGCTGACATGCCTCTTTTAAGCATCACCGGTTTTTGTGCTTTACCTACTTCGTCAAGGAGGATGAAGTTTTGCATATTGCGCGTCCCCACCTGGAGGATGTCAGCATAGCGCGAAACCAGCTCGACATCTTGGGGGGTCATGACCTCGGTGATAACGGGCATCCCCGTCTCCTGGCTAGCCAACGCCAGAATCTTGAGCCCATCTTTACCCAGCCCGCGGAAGGTATAAGGGGAGGAGCTCGGTTTGAAGGCGCCACCACGTAGAATATTTGCTCCTGCCGCCTTCACGGCGCGCGCTGTTTGCATAACTTGCTCTTCACTCTCCACAGCGCAAGGGCCAGCCATGACTACGATCTCCTCACCACCTATGGTCAAATCACCAACTTTTATCCTGGTATCCTGTGGCTGAAACTCCCGACTGGACAGTTTATAGGGTTTGCTGATGAGCACGACCTCACTCACCCCAGACCACATCTCCATCATGTCTTTCAGTTCGGGATAAGTTCGTCCTACGACGCCAATCACCGTTCTCTCAATGCCCTTAGATACATGTCCAGTGAACCCCATTTGGGTGAGCTTCTCCAATATGTCCTCCAGATCTTTTTCTGGAGATCCTTTGGTCATTATAATTAGCATCTATTGCTCCTTCAGACTACTTCCCTTGCTTCCGCTATCCGACCTCAACCCCTGAGCCCCCTTTCTATAGACATGCACGATCTCATCATAACTTTTTTCCGTATTAAAAAGTATCAGGATACGCAGGCACATCGGCAGGCTGCCAGGAACAGCCATCTCATGCCCACACAACAGTGGAGCCCTGGTTAGTCCTAGCTCTCTAGCCCCCACTGCCGGGAACTCAGCGTTTAAATCATGAGTTGTAGTGAAAAAGATGCAGGCCACCTCCTCTTCTTGAACCTCATTGGCACTGATCATCTCTCGGAGCAACGCCTTCGTTGTCGCTACGATATCTTCCTTGGTATTGGCATCCACCGTGGTTGCTCCTCGAATTCCTCGACACAACATAACTTTTTGACTTAACATCATATCATAAATAGCACTGCAATGGAATTATAGGCGAAATGGGTGAAGATGCACGGCCATATCGAGCCGGTCCTCACGTAAAGCCACGCCAGGAGAAGGCCAAGCACAAAAATGGGCAGTAAAGCTCCCAGTTGCATGTGTGCTATCGAAAAGAGGAGGGCACTTATGACAATTCCCCAGACATAGCCAAATCGTTTCCCTATCCCAGCAAAGACAAAACCACGGAAGAAGGTCTCCTCAGCAACAGGCGCGACCACAACAGCAAGAACAGCAACTATGGCCAATCCAAGTCCAGTTTGGGTGAGCTCTGGAGGCATAGCGGATGGAGGATCCATCCCCAACGAGGTCAGCAACATATCCCAGAGGAAACTAATCAACAAACCAACAAGCACGATCACTGCTGCTAGTATCAAGCTTTTCCTTACATTGAAGGAGCGAAAGCCTAGCGCACGCCATCCACATCTGTATTTGAAAGCGCTGAACAGCCACGCCGAAAGAGGCATCGCTCCTTCTCCAACCACCATAGCCGCTAGCATCAGTATGAGCCACTGTTGAAGCACGCCTTCAGAGGAGAGAAGGTCGAAAAGACCCATAACATCCTCTGTACCAAGCTCAAGGGAAGTTGCCGGACCCAGAATCAGGATTGTGCCTATTACCAGGCCAACGGCAATGAGAACGCCAGAGCCGATAACCACCCCCACCCCTTTGGCAACGTCTCCCACCGTCCACGGAATGGAGCTACTTTGAGGCTCCCTAGGTATCTCTTGTTCCGCCACCAATACTAAGCCTCCGTCTCACAACCTACGCCCAATGGCGAGAAATCTCTTCCCTGCTAAGGCTCATTCCCGACGCAATGGAATGACGTAAGTGCCAGCTATCTTGTCATGTAGTCCTTGCTTTCGATCATCGAACGCTACGAGCAAGAAGCCAATCCCCAATGTAAGGACACAAACTATGTAGCCGAGGAAACGCAAAACCGCCGTTCGCAAATCGACAGGTTTGCCGTCAGTTCTCACCACTTTAACGTTGGTAACCATCTGACCAAGTGTCTGCCCACGCCATGCCCAGAAGCCAATGAAGTAAGCAACATTAACTATGCCCCAGCTTATTATGCTCAGGAGCACGACGTCGATAAGCCACGCCGCTAGCCTGATCCAGAAACCGGCATACTTCACTTCTCCCTGATTCTCAATGACAGCAGATAGACAGCCCGACTCTTGCTCTGCGCTCACTCCTACCTCCTAAAGTTGTTTGCTCAGTCTGTTCTCCTCTCTCTTCACCTCTTTGACCTTCAAGGCTACTCCCTTATCTTCAGCCTGTAATCAGGAGGCCTTTAATCTCTCCAGAGCAGCCTTCTGAATTTCGAAAAGCCTATCAATGCCCTGCTCAGCTAGTGATAGCACAGAGTCAATGGTCTCTTTGGAGAAAGGGCTACTCTCCGCCGTCCCCTGAATCTCCACAAATTCGCCCTCGCTGGTCATCACCACATTGAAATCAGCCTCAGCCCAGAAG
>CAZZJX010000005.1:7013-15637 GCA_964654845.1 uncultured Dehalococcoidales bacterium | reverse complement strand
CCAATCACGTGGGCGAATACAATCCCTTGACACGGCAGCCAGAGGGTGATAGATTCAGCAAGGTACTATTTACACGCTTTAGCTAGATGGTGAGTTAGTAGAGTGGGGTGTCAAGCGTGAGTATATATAGAAAGGAAAGCGCTTGCGCGTATTACTTCTGAGCACACCCTATCCCTTGGAGGAGCATGTAGCTCCTCCACTCTCCCTCGCTTATCTTGCTGGCACCCTTGAGAAGGAGGGCTTTGAGGTTCAGATTCTCGATTTCCTGGTCAGCCGTTACCGCCCCGCTAAGCTCAGGCAAATATTGGAAGAATATCGACCGCACCTCGTCGGTGCTACCTGTGTTACCCTTACCTATAATATTGCCGCCAGGATGCTGAAGGTATGCAAGGACTTCGACCCCAGCATCGTCACCGTTATCGGTGGCCCCCATGCTAGCTTCACTGTAGAGAGGACGCTCCTCCGTGCCCCGTGGATCGACGTTGTTGTTATCGGCGAGGGAGACAGAACGATGGCGGAACTGGCCAAGGCTGTGGAAGGAGGCAACGATCTTCGCCATGTGGCCGGAATCGCCTTTAGCGACAGGGGTACGGTGGTGAGGACGGAGCCCCGACCTTTTATCGAGGACCTCAATCAGCTACCACTGCCAGCGCGCCACCTCCTGCCCTTGGCCAAGTACAGTGCTTTGGGGTCAGCCTGCACCATGATCACCAGCCGGGGATGCCCCTACGGCTGCATCTTTTGCTCAGCGAACGGGATGTTTGGCCGTAACGTCCGTTTTCGCGATCCGGGGCTTGTGGTGGATGAGATCGAGATGCTTGACCGCGATTTCGATTTCATTCAGATCAACATAGTAGATGACACCTTCACGGTGAACCGCAACCACGCCCGCCAGGTTTGTGAGGAGATGTTGAGACGCAAGCTCGACATAACGTGGAGTGCCTATGCCCGGGTTGATACTATGACCAAGGATATAGCAGACCTGATTAAGCGAGCTGGATGCAAATGGGTGGTATTCGGGGTAGAGTCCGCCGATGAGGGCATCCTAAAGACTATAAAGAAGGGGATAACCCCTGAGAAGGTGAGAGCGGGGGTTAAAATAGCATCCGATGCAGGGCTAAATGTCTTCAACTCCTTTATTTTCGGCCTTCCCGGAGAGACTCCAGATACTGCGCGTAAATCCTTGGATTTTGCCGAGGAGCTTGCCCTCAACTACGGCGCTGGGTACGGGTTCCACGTTCTGGCTCCTATGCCTGGAACGCCGTTATACGATAGAGCCAAGGACTACGGTATTCGTTTCCTCACCCGAAACTGGGCCCGCCACGATGCCAATCAGGTTATTACTGAGACTCGTGCAATGAGCGCGGAGATGATGAAGGAGACCATAGCTGTCTACGACCAGAGGGTGGAATGTGCTTGGGAGGACACGCGACGTCGGGCCAAGGCAGGGGAGCCAGAGTGCATCGCGATGGTCAAAGGAACTGAGAAGCAGGGATTCATCTGGAATCTGATTAAGCGGGATGTGATTGAGGGTTTGGGTAAAGTGGCGGCAGTCACTGCGCTCGACCCACGTGGGGCTGAGGTGGAGTTGGCCAGGCGGGTTTCGCTCAGGCTCGGACAGCCACTTGAAATTGCCCAGCAGCGAGTGGGGAAATTGGTGGCAGATGACCTCTTACGGCTGGAGCCAGGGGACGACGGCCTGAGGTGGCGGTGGAGCGACGGTCGACGGCCCGGTATACGCTAGAGGCGAGGTGCCCGGAGACCTATTTGACGTTATCTCGGAGCGGATAAACAGATTACGCCTTCTGCTTACTTAAGAGTCACTGGGCAAGTAGATGGCGAAGTCAGAGTTAGCCCATCGTGAGTTGGAATGGCAAATCCCTTGACACAGCAACGAGAAGTTGATAAAGTCGGGTGAGTGTTCCCATGTTTTAGCTGGGTGACGAACTGTGTGGTTGGGGTGATAAGCATAAGATAATATGGAAAGAAGAGCATTTGCGAGTACTACTCCTTAGCACACCTCATCCCCTGGAGGAGGCCCCACTTCCTCCTCTCTCTCTTGCTTACTTGGCCGGTGCCTTGGAGAGCGAGGGTATTGAGGTTCAGATTCTCGATTTCCTTGTGGCTCGCTATCGTCCCGCTAAGCTGAGGCAAAAGTTAGATGAATTTCGTCCACAGCTTGTCGGTGCTACCTGTGTTACCCTCAATTACCCCACTGCCGCCAGGATGTTGAAGGCGTGTAAGGACTTCGATTCCAACATCGTGACTGTGATCGGTGGCCCCCATGTCACTTCCGCCCTGAATGAGACCCTGCTTCGGGCACCATGGATAGACGCCATAACTATTGGCGAGGGGGATAGAACAGTGGTGGAGCTGGCCAGGGCTGTCGAAGGGGGCAATGACATTAGACAGGTGGCCGGGATTGCCTTCGCCGATGGGGACACAGTGGTGAAAACAGAGTATCGCCCTCAAATAGATGACCTCGACCAGCTACCAATGCCGTCGCGGCATCTGCTGCCCCTGGGCAGGTATAAGGCTCTGGGAGCCCCTTGTACTGTAATAACCAGCCGAGGGTGCCCATACCACTGCATCTTTTGCTCTGGACACCGAATGTTTGGCGGCAAAGTGCGTTTTCGTGATCCCGGGCTGGTGGTAGATGAGATTGAGCAGATCCACCGCGATCTCGGCTTCCCACAAGTCAACATTGTTGATGACACCTTCACTCTTAACCACCGTCACGCCAGTCAGGTATGCGAGGAGATGCTTAGGCGAAACCTGGAGGTAAAATGGAGTGCTTTTGCCCGGGTGGATACCGTGACCAAGGACCTGGCAGAACTGATGAAACGGGCCGGCTGTACCTGGGTATTGTTTGGAGTGGAATCTTCCGATGAGGGCATCCTGAAGACTATAAAGAAAGGGATAACCCCTGACAAGGTGAGGTCGGGGGTGAAGATAGCCACCGATGCCGGGATCAAGATCTTCAACTCCTTTATATTCGGTCTTCCTGGAGAAAGCCCAGATACCGCACGCCGGTCTATCGCCTTTGGCGATGAGCTTGACCGCAAATACGGTGCCAAGTATGGGTTCCACATTCTGTCCCCCCTTCCTGGAACTGAGCTATACGAGAGGGCCAAGGACTACCACCTTCACATCCTCAGTCGAAACTGGGCTCGCTATGATGCCAACCAGGTCATTACCGAGAGCCCAACCATGAGCCCAGATATGGTGAGGGAAGTCATGGCTGTTTGTGAGTGCAATTTAGAAAATGCCAGGAAATATATAAGGCGCCGTGCTGATGCCGGGGATCCTGAATACACTCAGAGGATCGAGGAAGAGGAGAGTAGGAACTTCGTGTGGCGGTTGCTCAACGGTGACGTAGTCGAGAGGTTGGGGAGAGTGGCGGTGGCCACCGCCATCCATCCTAGCGTTGCTGAGGCAGAACTGGTGCAGCGAGTTTCGCGAAGGGTCGACCTGCCTTTTGAAATGGTCCAGCAGCGAGTGGGGAAATTGCTGGCAGATGACCTCTTGCGGCTGGAGCCAGGGGACGACGGCCTGAGGTGGCGGTGGAGCGACGGTCTACGGCCCGGTGTGCGCTAGAGGCTCGGTGCCCATCGCGAGTGCGTAGGTCGGTGACAGGGTTGGTGGCGCAGACTACGAAAACGTCGTCTTCTTTATAATGTTGCCATAGGCAAAAGGCCGTTTCCAAACCGGTGAACAGATTAGTTCTCTGAAAACCGCCTGTCGATGTCTTGTAGAAATCTCTCTATCTCCGGTGATAGCGGGGGCATTTCCTCTTCTTTCTCTCTCTGGGTGCGGGCGTCGTAGTGGCTCTCAAGCTGCGCGATAACGGATTTCAACGGTAGTTCTCTATCCACCTCCAGGCTTAGCTCTTTGCTTTGCCGCTCGGCTTTCTCTATATCCGCCTTATCTATCGGCACATCATACAGCAGCGAGAGTACCTCCATGAGACGTACCTTTCCCATGTAGTTATCGTCCAGCTGGCTATAGTGGGGTAAATGCACGATGAGACTCATGGCCTCAATACCCATCTCTGGCGCGCGCTGTGATACCAGGTAGGTTATTGTCGTCGGCCCTTCATAGTTGCTCGCCTGCACATTTGCCCTCCTCAGGTCATGAGCAGCCTTTGTGCCCAGTGACCCTCCCGTCACTATCAGTGGCCTGGTATGAGGAACCATGTCGTACATGCCACCTAGCAGACAGTATCTTTCCACGTTAAAAATCTGCAGGAGACGCAGCACCGAATCGACATACACCTCACCCAGCATGTGAGGCTCCAAGATATGGAGAAAAAGGAAATCGTTGCCTTCCTCTCTCTTCGCGTACCTGATCACAGTGTTTGGGATTGTCATCTGGCGATGGCCCCCATTGAAGTAGATGGTGGGACGATAGCGAGTGAAGTCGAAGAAGTTTCCCGGCCTTACCAATTCGCCCAGGTCCTCAGACCCGAAATGGTCCTCCAGCCATGACATCGCCATGGTACCCGCACTGCCCACATCTACCCACGGGCGCAGCACGGCCAGCGCATGAGTTCCCTTGAGATCGGGAATCGGGTCGCTTAGCTCGAAAGCACCAACTCTCATAGTTGTATTGTACCAAATTGAGCGTACTAAGGCAAAGACCCACCAGGGGTTGGCCAAATATAAACCGCAGAGCAATTTTGTATCAGGATTGCTTGACTGTACAATTGAGTGCATGCTGCTATCTACAAGAGTAGATATGTCACCTTCTGAGGATGTTTTGTATATTTATAAGAGATTCTTTTACATGGGCAGAAGAATTCGGTGCGCGGCGAGTGGTATTGAAGTTATGGCCCGATATAATCGCTCGTCTCTTTTCTGAACTTGAATATCCTGCCCTCCTTTCCAATAAAGGTGAAGAGCCCGCCCTTGGCCGCACGCCCTGCTGACCAGCCGGAAAAGGTCTGTACTGCCACGGCTCCACCCGGTCTCAGCACCCGGCAAAGCTCTGGAAGAACCTCTTCCAAGGGCAGGGCATGAATGACGCCGAAAAGGAGGATCACGTCAATGCTCTCAGCGGGTAGCCCTGTATTTGCCGCATTGGCAATCCTTGCTTTAACGTTTGTTAGGCTGGCTTGCCGCAGCTTCTCCTCTACCATCTTGATGGCAAGTGGGTGCAGGTCGATGACATGGATGAAGCCATTGTCACCCACCAGCTTTGCCGCTGCAATTGTGAAAAAACCTGGGCCGCAGCCAACCTCCAGCACTTGTTGCCCCGGCTGTACTCCGGCAGCCTTTAGGGTCTTGATTGGGTTGTCGAAGATACGACGTAACGGGTTATCGTGGATGAGGGCCATGCATCTGAAACCAGAGTCACTGATTAGCCGCCTGTTAGCCATCTGTATCACCTCCCTATTTTACTCAGGTCTTCCTTATACGGCAAAGCGACAATCTCATAGGCACCGACCCGGTGATCGGGTCATATGAGCCGTTGTCGGTCAGAAGATTTGCATTGGCCTCTTCGAATCCATGGAACAACTGCACCACCTGGGGACGAATGCTTTCGGTCAGCCTGGCCTGGCACCTGATACTGGCTCGTGGAGATTCTACGAGGACGATATCGTCCTCCTCTATCCCGTGGTCTGCAGCAGTGCTCGGATTAATTTCAGCCACATTGTGTGGCATGTGCCGGTTGAGTGAAGGGATATTTCGCATCTGCGAGTGAACATAGCAGCCAAGTTTTGCTCCTGTCGTAAGGACAAGGGGAAAAGTCCTGGCAAGTTCAGGGTCACCTAAGGGACTCTCGGAAGGTTCATGATACACCGGTAAGGCATCGTAGCCCATCTCCTGAAATCGTTCAGATAAAATTTCGACTTTCCTGGAGGGCGTTAGAAATCCCATGCTTGTGTACTTGTGGTACGTTGGTTTGAACTGGGGGCCGTGAATCTGGATACCTTCGGGGTGATCCCGAAGATCGCGCGAAGTTATCCCCGTTGGTTCCAGCTCAAAATCTATAGCTTGCTCTATGTCCTGCCAGGGGAAATATTCCCCGTATCCAAGCTTTCCGGCCAACTCGGAGATGATCTGCCAGTCCGGCCGCGACTCCTCCAGAGGCGGCACTACCTCGGGTCTGAGCATGAGGAGCCCTGGAATAGTTGGCTTTAAATATGCTCCCGCCTCGTAGGTAGCGTAGTAGGTTTGTTCCAGGAAAGTGCAGGCGGGGAGAACAACATCAGCAAGTTCGGTGGTCTGGGTCATGAAGATATCGGCTACTGCCAGGAAATCCAGCTTCTCCAAGGCGGCTTTCACCTTCTGGCTGTTGGGAGAGGTGAGCGAAGGATTGGCAGCCATAATCATCATCGCCTTGACCGGGTAGGGAGTCTCCTCCAGAATAGCCTTAATCGCTGAAGGTGGGTGGGCCAGCTTGGTGAACTGGAACCTTGTGAGCAGAAACTCATTCCCCAACCGCTTTTCATCCATCTCTGGCGGGAGTTTGTCATGAAGCTCAACGGGATTTTTTGCTAATCTAGCGGGACTCAATATGACATTTCCACCTGGGGCATCCAAATTCCCAGTAATAGCCATAAGAACTGTGATCGCTCGAATAGTCTGCGAGGCATTGGTATGCTGCTCCAGGGCATTGCCGAGGAAAATACACGCCGGTTTGGTCTCGGCATAGAGGTGTGCTGTCTTCCTGATGTCGTCCCGGGCAACCCAGGTTATGTTCTCTACCTTATCAAGTGTATATTCCTTGAGCATAGTCTTCAGTTCTTCAAATCCTACTGTCCAGTTGTGCACAAATTCCTTATCGAAGAGGTTGTCATCTATGATAACCTTCAATATACCTAAAGCCAGCGCACCGTCAGTTCCTGGCCTTGGCTGAAGATGTATGTCTGCCCTTCGGGCAAAATGGGTTGTGCGGGGGTCGATAACGATGAGCTTTGCTCCCCGTTTAATAGCATCCTGGATCTTAATGTGCCGTGGTAGGCCGGTATCCGTGGGGTTAATCCCCCAAAGCAGAATACATTTGGTGTTTTCAGCATCAGGAGCAGGTATTGCTCCAGTTATGAAGAACGGAATTAGCGTGCGGGGGCCGTTGCAGACATAAAAGGGACAGGAGAGATTGGGGGTGCCGAAGACATTGGCCAATCGATAAAAATATGACCGCACATCCCCCCCGCAAAGGTCATGACCAGAACCTTTATGAAACCACACCGCTTCAGCCCCGTAGCTATCTTTGACCTGCTGTAATCTCTCAGCTACCAGGTCCAAGGCCTGATCCCAGGAGATTCTCTCCCATTTTCCTTCCCCTCGCTGTCCAGTTCTCTTCAAAGGATATTTCAGCCGATCGGGTGAATAGAGGATCTCTATCATCGCCCGACCTTTGGCACAAAGAGACCCCCGGCTTTCAGGATGCTCCTTATCTCCCCGAACTTTCACCACCTTGCCGTCTTCGACGGTAACCTCCATCCCACAACCGCATAGCCCACAAAGGTTGCAAACCGTCTTTAATGTTCTCTTTGTCATATTCAATCTCCATATTTCATAATAAGTACTTGCAAAGTATTCAACTCATTTCACAAGGCTGTTCTGAGTAATAGAACAACCTTCAGTATGGTCTGTCTTACATTCTTAGCCCATCTAAGAATATCCTCACCAGGGTATCGACGGTTTCCTCATCGGAAAAGGGAAGTGGTGGTCCGCTTATGGATGCCTCTTGGTCGCCCCAATTCATTTCGTCACGATTACCGACTGGAAGAAGGGAAAAGATTTTCTAATTTCATATTGACGCACATCCAGTTTTCGAAGAAGAGCCCCAATTTCGTGTGATGTGTACGCGGCTCTCATCGCATTTATCTCACCGGTATCTAATGGCAAACAACGTGTCCACCAAACTCTTTTAAAATCGTGGATGTAGAGTACTCCCTTATCAGCGGTTGCCTTCAGAAGATTACCAATGACCTTTTCTGGGTCCTCCCAGTGGTGCAATGAGAAAAAGGAATAGACTAAGTCGAACTGGCCTAATTCCCCTATCGCACTGCTGTCTGCCGCATCAGCGACGATTAAACGTATCCTGTCTTGAAGCTTTTTCTCCTCGACATACTCCTGAGCAACAGCAACCATGTCCGATGAAATGTCAACCGCAGTGATATGCAAATTTGGATTACGTTCAGCAACCATAGCGGTCAATGTAGCAGGTCCTGAGCCAATTTCAAGGCAATTTTCGATTGCACCTAGTGACTTGACGTACTTGGGGAACTTTCCATACATCATCCTGGCGTACTTCCGGTGACTCTCCGCATAGTGCCTTGCTTTTTCCATGCCAGTGATTGCGCTTTCTTCGTGTTTCTTCCTCTTCGACATCCTGTTCCTCCTTGTGTTTGTAAATGAACGAGTGTTGCGGCTACCGTTGTTTCAGCAGCTAGATGGCTCGTGCAGCGCGGCGACCAGCCTCTGATGGTGAGCGCAATTTGCCCATCAGGTGGGCCCAGGTCGCTGAATCTGTAGTGAAAGATGTGATTTCTAATCCGAGAAAATAAGATTTTGGTTGCTCCATAATACTTTCCAGACGATATTCTTTCCCCGCCTATTTTTTGCCGGCCTTGATAATGACCCAGCTCGTCTTCCCCTCTACTAGCAACTGGC
>CAZZJX010000005.1:0-6913 GCA_964654845.1 uncultured Dehalococcoidales bacterium | reverse complement strand
TTTTTGCCGGCCTTGATAATGACCCAGCTCGTCTTCCCCTCTACTAGCAACTGGCCCGCTTCCTCACGGAAAGAGAAGTAGTTTTGCTCAAACCTCTCAATAAGGGCTTCTTCTTGGCTAAGACGCAGCAGATTGTAAGCCTGGAGCCAGTGATCTCCCAGTGGGATTCCTGCTGTCCCTCGCTGCCGGACGGGGAAATCGTAGACATCACAGCTCTGTACTGCCAGACCAACGTTTTCATACAGCCGCTGCAACTCCGAGCCTGTAAAGAATCGTTGTTGGTGAGCGTGTACCAGCCGGAAAGCTTCCTCAGTGAGTTCGTTTAACCTTTTCTCTTCCTCATCCACTGGATCCTTCAAGACCGGGTCCACCGAAACCATGTGCCCTTCTGCTCTCAGTACGCGGCATATCTCCGCGATGGCGATTTCAGTACAGGCAAAGTGATGCAAGCTGAACCTGAGACAGGCCGAGTCGAAGACCTGAGGCGCGAAGGGCAGGGTCTCTGCCCGTCCGTGAACTAGCAGGGCGTTAGCTACCTCGTGTCTGAGCATACTATCCTTGGCCACTCCAAGCCTATCGCGCGCGGGGTCTATCCCCGTGACGAAACCTTTTGGAACCAGCTTGCACAACACAACTGCTAATTGCCCGCTACCCGTTCCTACGTCCAGCACCCTGTCTGTTTCTCGAGGGTCCAACTCCTTGATGAGAACCTCAGTCAGTGACCGCAGGGCTGTCATACCGGATGAATGTTCATCGGATTGGAGAGTCATTATCTTGTCCAGGCACACTAATCCTTTAAGATGTCCTCGATATCGCGGTGGGCCTTGGCGATGATTTGGTGAACGCGGTCCAGTTCCTCAGCAGTGGCTCCACGAAAGCTCCTCCGCAGCAAGTGCCCAATCTCGCGGTACCTGTGCCATGCGTCACGTGTTTCACCGGCACCGCTGAGATCCCACCATTCTGCCATCTGCCTCTTGATGTCATCAGCACGTTTCCCCCGCTTGGCGAGGAACTCAAGACCATCCTCAGTGATGGTGTAAACCTTCTTACCTTCTTGCTGTTCGCAAGTAACGTAGCCCATTTCCTCGAGCAACTGGAGAGTGGGGTAAACGACGCCCGGACTGGGTGTGTAGAAACCACGGGTGTGTTCTTCAAGAGCGCGGATGATGTCGTACCCGTGCCGAGGCTGCTCCTTGACCAAATCCAGGATGACGTACTTAAGGTCCCCTCTCCGAAACAGACGGCCATGCCTTGGACCGGGGAAAATTCTGTGCATGTGAAACATCTTCACCTCCAGTAAAACATTGTATTCATCACACCGTGCATTGGCAGGTAAGATTCGCGTATCTTGCTTGCGCTCTGCATCATCGCCTTATGGATGCCACCCCACTTTTTAAATAACGCATAGCGAGACTGGCCTCGAAGTAATCTAATACACGGTGGTCATATCAATTCTTCTGCAAAACTATTAAGATATGTCTCGTAATATCTCGATATATCGAAATGTATTTTAATATGCATTATCTATTTTGTCAAGAGGTTCTTAGGGCAATTTCTTAATCTGGAGTGCTTTTAGTAGACAGGTTGCCTTGGGGAAGATGTGCTCACCGCACAGCCAACCAGACATAGAATTGTGTTCAATAATTCGTCCCAACGTTTACCTATCTAGATTGCTACCTTCGCATTCATGCCTGGGCCACCGTCACTGTAGTTGTGTATCAGGATTGCATGATTGTATAATTGCATGCACGTTGCTGCCTCTTATGGCGGGATACGGACGCTTCCGAAGGATGTCTGGCAAATCTGCAATAGGCTTAGAATATATGGTTAGAAGAATTCGAATCGCGGCAAGTGCTGTTCATGTTGTGGCAGAGCTGAATGATACCAGGACTGCTGAGGCAATCTGGGAGGCTCTGCCCATTAAGGGTAAGGTGAGTCTTTGGGGAGACGAGATATACTTTCCCATTCCAGTTAGCCTGGAGCTGGAGGAGGGGCAAGAAGTGGTAAACATCGGTGATTTGGGATATTGGCCGCAGGGCAGTGCTTTTTGCATCTTTTTCGGGGCAACACCCATGAGCCGTGGGGAGGAGATTCGCCCTGCCAGCGCCGTTAACATTTTTGGCAAGGTCATCGACGACGCAATTCAGCTCAGGCACGTAGCATCGGGAGCAGAGATCATCATCGAGAGGGAAGGCGGTGGCTAACTGGTTGAGAAGCTGCGTTCGGTTCTTTACGAGCAGCGCTGCCAGGCTGCTGAGGCCATGCTGTGGCTCTAAGCTACTCAGGTGACCCTAAGGCTGATGATGCAACTAAAGCCCAAGACTCTCACAAAGAAGAAATTGCTCGATTTTCTCGCCGAGCTTGAGAGCAGTCCTGGAGACTACCTCACCATTTATATAACGCCCACCTCCTTTTCCCGCTACACCACTGAGTCCGAAGTCGAACTCAGTCCCTTCGCGGGAGAGATAAGGACGGCGCTCAGTGCGCCGGAGGTCCTCCAGGAAGCCCAGAGGTACGGAACCGGAGCAGTGGTATTCTGGGGCGAAAGTGAGAATAAGCTTATCGTAATCCCTCCTTTCGCCCTGTCTGAAGATAGGGTTTTCCGAGGCAGACCAGAGACCTCACTGCTATGTCGGCTTTTAGAGAAAGAGCATCTCCTCGGGCTGGTGCTGGTGACCTGGGGCTCGTATGCCTTGGGGATTTTCAAGGGGGACAAGCTTGTTGAGTCCAAGACGGGGACTGGTTACATCCACAAGCGACATCGAAAGGGTGGAAGAAGTGAGAAGAGGTTCGCCCGAAGGACGGAGGAGCAGAAGAATGATTTCCTGAGGAGAGTGGCCAATCGCATCGAGGAGAGGTTCGGGGGCTATCGACCGGAACAAATCCTCTTCGGGGGAAACCGGCTTATCCTTAAGCAGCTTATTGATGAATCCTCGTACCTCAAGTCCGAAGTGCATCAAATCTCAACGAAATTTCTCAATGTCAGGTTTGCAAACGGAGAAGCCCTCCTAAAGAGCCTGGAGGATGTGAACAGGTCACTTCTGTTTAGTGTAGGAGAAGTTCGGGCGTCAAATAGTGATGCACATCTTTAGGCGAAAACCGCAGCAATGACACCAGAAGCAGTCCGGTGGAGATGGCGCTTAGAGATTTTAAAATGGCTCTTCCCCAATTTGACGAAATGCAAAGCGCGCAGAGGATGAATAGGGACTGGTTACGCTGCGCCGATCTCTTGTAGAACGAGACTTACCGCCTGGGGGATAGCTTTTTTCACTTTCCCCGTCATTTCTTCGGTAACCGTAGCTGCCTCTTGAGTGCCTACAGCAAAGACTATAACCTCCTCTGGCATCTTATTTGGGAAAAGCCTTTTTCCTATCTCAAGCGTAGTTGCAAGATTAAAATGGTGCGGTGAGATAGCCGAACGCGACGGATCACAAACATACTCTGGCTTAAGCCTGTATATTTCGCCTATTTCTCCGTCGTCAGTCACAATCGCATCAATTACAACAAGCTTATCGTATCCAATGATGAAATCAAATAGATTTAAGCCATCAACGCTGACGTCTCTCACATCAATATTCTCATCTTTGATTATCCTGGCCACTTCCTGTGCAACATGAACCCCTATACCATCATCTCCTAAAATTGAATTGCCTATACCTAAAATGAGGGTGCGCATGCTAACTCCTCAATACCTGGCGAACACTTCCATCCGGCTCAAGAACAGTGATTTCTAGGGGCATGTGACCTAGAGCATGAGAGGAGCAGGAAAGGCAGGGATCATAGCAACGAATAGCAACCTCAACACGATTTAGTATCCCCTCGGTGATTTTCCCGTCTTTGATAAATTGCTTGGCTACCTCGGAGGCAGCGCGATTCATTGCCAGGTTATTGTTTCCAGTAGCTACAATCAAGTTTGCCTTCCGTATTTTGCCACTTCTGTCCGCCCAATAGTGGTGGAAAAGTGTTCCTCTGGGAGCTTCAATTACTCCTATACCTTCTTCGTTTTTCTGGCTGGCATTGACCCATATGTCCTTGCCACCGATGAGGTCATCTTCGACAAGCGACTTTATCTCTTCAGCGCAATTAAGCATTTCAATCAATCGGGCATAGTGGTAGTATAATGACGCCTGCACCACGCCGTTTTCGCCCAGTTTCTTGAAATTCTGGAACTCTTTGTTGGCTAGAGGAGTAGTACAACCATCGGCTACATTAAGCCGCCCTAAAGGTCCTACACGATACATACCGCGGGAATACCCCAGCTTCTTGTAATAAGGGAACTTCAAGTAGGACCAATCCTCAACCATTTCCTCAATAATTGAGAGGTAGTTCTCTGGAGCGATATCATCCTCCAAAACGAAACCCTTGCCGTCTTTCAGTCTGAGCTTTCCGTCGTAATACTCAACGTTGCCGTTTTCATCTACCAGCCCGAGATAGGCACTGGTAAAATCGGCGAAGCTGTTTACCACCTCAGTGTTCTTATCGTGGTAGTCCTTGAATAGGTCAATAGCGAACTGGCAGTCAGCAATAACTTCATCAACCTGGCTTAGAATTTGATTACGCATATCAGGACTAAGAACTTTATTCATCCCTCCAGGGATGGCGGCATTGGGATGAACCCTCTTATCCCCGAGCATCTCTATTATTTTCTGGCCGAAGGCACGCAGCTTCACTCCTTTTGTGGCTATTTCCGGCACCTCAGCAATAAGCCCCATGACATTTCGCTTAGCTGGGTCGGCGTCCATGCCGAAGAGCAAATCGGGGCTAGCTAAGTGGAAAAAATGCAGCGCATGGGATTGAACAAGCTGCGCCATGTGAATTAGCCGGCGTAGCTTCTCAGCTGTCGGCGTTAGTTCCACCCCTAAAAGAGCATCGCCGGCTTTTGCTGACGCCAGGTGATGGCTTACCGGGCAAATACCACAGATTCGGGCAGTGATGAGTGGCATCTCCCAGAACAATCGCCCCTCGCAGAACTTCTCAAATCCTCGCACCTGAGTAACATGAAACCGAGCCTGCTCCACGTTACCGCTATCGTCGAGCAAGATGGTTACTTTTCCATGCCCTTCAAGGCGGGTAACCGGTTCAATTACGATTTTTCTAGTCATCCAATAACCTCCTCAATCAAACCTCATTATCTCGCTGGGGACTACCGGTATTCTGCCCTCCAGAAGCTCCGACAGGGCATAAAGTATTGCCTTGGCGCTAGGTGGGCAGCCAGGGACGTAACAATCAACCTTAACCACCTCGTTTATCGGTCTAACCTTTGTCAATGGTGGTAGATCTTCCGAAGATGGAATCTTGTCGCAAATACTGCCCTCAGTGTGATAATACCTATCAAGAACCTCCTCTATAGTGAAAAGGTTGCGCATACTGACTATGCCACCAAAACACGCACAATCTCCTATTACCATCAGTATTTTGCAATGAGCACGCAGGTCTTTAGCTACATGTTCATCATGCTCATTACTTACCGCGCCTTCAATAATCCCCACGTCAACTTGCGGGAATTCTTTGATATCGGTTATAGGAGTGGCGGTGAGTTCTAGCACCTCCGCCAGATCGATGAGTGCCTCATCCAAATCTAAAATAGACATGTGGCACCCAGAGCAACAGTCTAACCACGCTGAAGCGACTTTAACCTTTGCCAACTTTAACCTCCTAGCTCGGACTCAATTCGTGACCCAGCTTCTTGGAAAGCTCTATCAATATTTCCTGGTCCTGATGAAGACCCTCTGGTGGCTGAAGCGCTTGTTTCAATTCAAGAACGCTGCCATCCATGCTTATGTACTTACCCTCCTTCTCAGTCCAGATGGGAGAAGGCAGAACCACATCAGCCGTGGATGTAGCAGGTGATTGGTAACTCGCCTGAACCACCAGGAAATCGATCCCTCTGAGCCAGTCCAATAGTTCCTCGTCCTCCTTGTCATCGCCGAGGAGCAGATACAGTCCTTTCAGCCCATTCCTCTTTATGTCTTGTGCTGCCAGGCCTAGCTCCCAGCCACCGCGGCTATTGGCACTGGGTTTCAGCGATATAATGCTTAACTTATCCCCTGCCCGGTTCCCTGTCAAAGCAGCTAAATTGAGAAGGGAGGCTACAAAGCTTGGATCGTTGCTCTTCAGCAATCCTTCTCCATATATAATGACCCCACGCTCAGCCTGGCCATAAGTCTTCGCTGCCAATTCCAAACTGTCCTCATCTATGCTGGTGGCCCTGCTCACTTGGCATGTCTCATACTGGCTGAGAGATCCAACGGCCTCCGTTCCTGCCTTCTGCGGCAGGGCCAAGCCCTTGTCAACAATAATCTTGGTCAAGCCGTTAAGGAGAATCCCTTCACTGCCTGTTCTTGGTTTAAGCCAAAGATCAGTCCATAGTGGAAAAACATTCCTTGAAGAGTCTATAACAATCAATTTTGCTCCCCTTTGCCTTACCGCTCGATGCACAAGATTGCCAACGATGGGATTAGTCCTATCGGGATCGGCTCCTGCTACAAGAATACAATCTGCCTCCAATATCTCTTCAAGAGGACACTCGATATCCAGGCCTTTTCCACTATTCTGAAACTGCTTAATGCCCTCACTAATTACCCTATATTTTTCTCCGTCCGTGGTATCTATCAAATCGCTGCCTACCGCATCACGGATAAAGTTATTAAAAAGGGAAAGCGTTTCATTTGGCATTCTTGGTGATATCATGCCAGCGAAGCTACCTTTAAGTTCCTTTACTCTCTCAGCGATAACCTCTGCTGCCTGATCCCAAGTACATTCCTCTAGGTCGCCTTTCTTGCCTCGCACCAGTGGTGAGGTGAGGCGGGGACGGGTTTCGCGAAGCAGTTCAAAGCGGCCTTGTTTGCAAAGTGGCCCCTTCAGACCTGTTAGCTCCGGTGCCTCAATACTCACGATGTTATTGTCCTTAACC
>CAZZJX010000004.1:9127-15923 GCA_964654845.1 uncultured Dehalococcoidales bacterium | reverse complement strand
TCATCTCTTCTATGGTTATTTCAGAAATTGGGTCACCGTCCTCGGTTAAGGTAGTGGTACCTTCATCAATACAAAGCTCCAGATTGCCATCCCCAGATTTGCCACAAATTTTTTCAGTAATTATTCCTTCCTCGTCGATAACATCTGATACATCGATAACCCCTGGATCTGGTGGTAGCGGTCCTGCTACAGGCGCTGCCAGAAGTGTGAACGGGTACGGGTATGATAAGAACTGCTTCGGCTCCGGTGGTACGTCGATGCTCATCTGAATGGTGTACGAACCAACCGCTAAACCGGTAGGGTCAAACGTGATTAGATATCTTGGCCGCTCGGGCAGGAACTGATAACCGAACCCGTAGCCGTAACCACCCATATCGTCCCACCAGCTATGGTAGAAATGGCCGTAGCCCCCTTGCGGTTCCGCCGGAGAGTGACAATCTACCTTTCCGCAACTAATAAATTCTTCCGGGTCAAAGAACCGCCCGAACCCATCATCGCCGTCATAGAGGTAGGCACCATAACCATTAATAAAATCCGGCTCCCAGTAGTAGTGTGGCTGGTAGCCAAAGCCAAAGGCAAGGAGGTCGTAGCCGTACCGCTTACCGTAGCCCCAACCCCAGCCAGGGTTAGCCGATGGCGCAGGTATGATCGTATTAAAATGACCACTTTGACTGAGTATGCCACCGTAGAAGCCGAATTTGGTCCAGGCTACTTCGTTACCGTTCTCATCGTGAACCAGGACCTTCAGGTCAGTGAT
The DNA here is from genome assembly GCA_964654845.1 of uncultured Dehalococcoidales bacterium. Classification (GTDB taxonomy): domain Bacteria; phylum Chloroflexota; class Dehalococcoidia; order E44-bin15; family E44-bin15; genus DAOUVR01. The sequence goes on along the minus strand of CAZZJX010000004.1, from coordinate 15,166 downwards.
AGGGATTTGTTCATCCTCAAGGAATTGATCACCCAGAAAACCGAAGTCGACTTCAGCTAATATTATAATCGGATTCCCGTAACTCATTGCAGGTAATTGTAAGGTCATCTCAACAGCTTGTGTAGGTTGAGGATACCACCAAAGACAAACAAGCCCGACTACAAAAGCAGCCGATACTGCCAGCACATTAAGAGTTCTGTTTTTCATACTTCTTCACCTATTGTAGGATAAACTAACATAGTATAGACTGTTTGTCAAGGAGTAAATGGAATATTTCTTCTGCAATGTTGAATTGTATCCTGCCGGGGTTAGCTATGGGATAGGCAAGTGAAAGTTATCCATGTTTGCCCAAGGTATCATCCGTATATTGGCGGGGTCGAGACCCACGTACGTAGTGTGTGCAGAGGACTGAGTGAGGCAGGTTTCGCTGTAGAGATATACAGCACGGATGCTCCAGGTAGAACTGTGAAGCAGGAGGTGGTGGACGGAATACGTCTGACACGCTTTCCCTCCTTTTCACCTCGTGATACCATTTGCTTTTCTCCTAAACTGCATCGTGCCTTGAAAGAAGTACAGGCTGATATCATACACGTCCATGACTACAGGGCGTTACCTATGCTGTCGGCAGCCTGGGGCAAGAGGGAGGATATCAAACTGGTAATCACCCTGCATCTGGGTTTTTCCAAAATAGGTAAATGGGTGTACCACATCTACAACCCCCTCTTTGGTAAAATGATATTCAACCGGGCGGATAGGATAGTCTACTGTGCCCCGGCGGAGCTGAACGAGGTACCTGTTCTTGAGAACTATAAGCACAAAATGGTCCTGATACCAAACGGTATTGAACTTACCGAAATTGACAATCATTATCAAACGAAGCGTCACCTCAAGACTACCCTGGGTCTTCTTTGTGCCAGCAGAATTGAAAAGCAGAAAGGTCTCAGGACAGTAATCGCGGCTGTCAACCATCTGAAAGGGATGCCGGTGAACTTAAATGTCGTTGGTGATGGCCCTGATTTACCAAGGCTCCGAGACATGTCAAGTAAGCTCGGTCTTACCGATATGATAACCTTTAGAGGTTGGGTGGCTAAAGAAGAACTCTATAAGCTCTACTCACAGTCCGACATATTTCTATTGCTTTCTGAATTTGAAGCCTACAGTATAGCATTGATTGAGGCTATGGCCTTTGGTCTTGTACCGCTTGTAACCCGCGTCGGGGGGAATTCAGATATGGTGAATGACACGGTTGGCTATCTCGTTGACTATCCAGCGGATTCTGAAGAGGTGGCAACTATACTGCAACAGTTGGCTTCTAATACGAAGTTATTAAGACAGAAGAAAAGAAACAGCAGGAATCACGCGCTGAAACACTTTGACATTGAGACACAGATTAAGCGAGTAATAGAAATATATCAGTCGATTGTGGTATGACCGGAATATTGATTATCAATGCATAAACCTGGTGTAATAAGGGAGATACTGCTATTATAATAATCTCCGCCGGATACCCCTCAGATCCGACCGATTGGTCGACAATGGCAGGTGGCTGTTTCTGACAATTTTAACTCGGGTAATCTAGAATTTGTTGAGCACTGTTAAGGCTGTTATAAGAATGATGAGGGACATTCTTGAAATATGGGCGGAGCAGTTGACTCCTGCATTGTATCGCTGGAATTCTCTGAATAGAGGGTAGAGGTTTAATCAGAACATGATTTCAAATCGTAAGCTCCCCGGGATATGCATAATAACTCCGTGCTATCAGTTCGAGAGACTTGACGATGTTTTTGAGTTGCTTGATAGCATACAAACTCAAACCTATAAGATGATTAACACAATAGTTGTCACTGAGAGGTCTCTGGCTCTCAGGGACCGCATCAAAGCTTATGTTGAGGAGAAGGGCTACACAAATGTCCAGGTATTACATAATGAAGGTGAGTGGGGTTCCTATTCGTCCCGGAACGCGGGAATACAACGGTCGGAAGAGGAGATTATAGCATTCATAGATGATGATGCTCTCCTGTTTCCTGACTGGGCGGAAGAAACAGCCAGGTGCTATGCTGAGGACAGTTCAATCATTGGTCTCACCGGGCCGATATTGCCGCTGTGGGAGCGAGATTCAATGGCCTGGTTTCCCAGGGAGTTCTACTGGATATTCTCCTGCACTTACTGGGATTGGAGCGAGAGAACGGAAGTGAGGAATGGCTACGGAACCAATCTTTCTTTCAGACGGGAAGCGTTCGACTCCTCTGGTCTTTACAAGACAACTCTGGAAGCCAGTGGGGTCGGTAAGAGCGACTGGCAGCAAGCGGGGGCTAAGGAAACCGAGTTCTGTATCAGGGTAAAGCAAAACACAGGCAAGCGCATAATGTATAGTCCAGAGGTAAAGGTGAAGCACAAAGTCTATAAATATAGACTGAGCATCGGATTCATTCTCCGGAGAGCTTACTGGGAAGGGCGTGCTAAGGTGATACTCAAAAGGCTATATCGTTCCAGCGACGAGGCAGTCTTGTCCACCGAATACGAACTTCTTCGTCGCATTTGCTTCAGGTTGTTGCCGAGGGCAATCGGGCTTCTCTTCAGCCACCCGATAGTCGCCTTGCGGCAATTGTGGGTTACTCTTATGACGCTGAGTTGTGTTGGCATCGGCTACCTGGCCGGTGCTTTGCGCGGTTGATCTCGTTGGGGTGAGCCATATAGTGCTGAGTAGAGGCCACGCTGAGTATCTCTTTACGCACCACGTGAGTGTAAATAATCCGGAATACAGATATAGTAATCCTGACTTGAGCCGCCATATTGGACATTATGATAAATAACCATCGAGCTACCTGGTAAGATAAGTGCAGAGGATTTCGTTGCCAGTGCGATAGCACAGGACATCCGGAGTCTCGACGACATACTAAAACAAGTTAAGCTACCGGCGGCACATCGGATGTTAGACCCCGGCTGTGGTTACGGTGGTTTGACTAAATATGTGGCTAGCCGTTTGAAGAATCCTGATATTCACGGCATTAACTTGGATAACGGTCAGCTCTGAAACAGATGCTTGAGCACTACGGTCTACATATTGCCAGAGTGACGAAATTCAGTACCAGAGATCAAAGGGTCAGGCTAGAGGGAAAGGCGACAGAGATTATCAAACTGCTTAATGTACCAATGGTAAAGCAAGTATTTATCAATTCCCTGGGTTTTTCAGCTTGAGGGAGAAAACGGATGAGGGAAACGTCCAGGCCCAGTACGCTCACGGTGGCCAGCAACCCCATAGCTGAGATCACAGCGGAGCTAAAGCCAACAGCAACCTCAGAGTAGAACTGTGTTACTAAGACCCAGAAGATGAACCCAAGACCGGTCTTGACGGTAGCATCAAGCATCAAATAGAGGGCATTACTGTAAAGAGGGGTCGCCAGAATCTGCTTCAGTCAATTCTAATCCTGCTCCTGATTCTAAGTATGAGATTGCAGACCGGCCAAATCACTGATAGTGTGATTCCAGGATCGACTTTGATACACAGCACATTCACGTTTAGTATGTTATTAGAAAGCGTGAATATGGCTAGTTTTGGCAGATAGGACGACAATGTCAACGAGCCGGTGTTCCGGGGAGTGCATGCTAGCCGATTGTGTTTGATGGACTTCGGATTAGACTATCCCCAACTCACGCTTGAGGAGGAAGAAGACATCTTGAGGTCTTTTGATATGGCAGTCAAGGTTTACGGTAATCAGGAGCGCACGTTCGTGATGATCTCCCTTCAACTCACCCCATTCTGTTTTAAGAGGAAGAGTCTGCACTCTGGCTTCACCAATTGAGCAGAAGCCGTGGTCGGAAATGACAATGAGCTTATTATTCTTCACTTCGAGAAAACCAGTATCAAAGACCAGTTCCTTAATCTTGCTGTCCAGCCTGGTATACCACTCTAGCACACGAGGTTCTCCCCAGTGGAAGTGCTGGACTCGGTCAAGAAGGGCATAGACTGAGATGATAAGGTCCGGACTCTCTGCCAGCAGCTTCTTCGTGTGCACCGTTACTTGCTCAAGCTCCTCCCACCATTCCTCTTCGTTGGTAGCAAGCCCGAACCCCACTGGCTTGAAATCGACATTGAAAGAGTACGGGGGAACCACAAAGGGTACGTTCAGTACTCTTGGCTTCTTACCATGTTGCTGTAGAATGTCCCAGATGAATTTAACGTTTATATCCTGTCTTCTTACCAGTTTGTCGCCTGCGACAAAACTGTCGTGCCGGTGTTCCTCGAAGGTCTTACCAGAAAACATACCGCACCAGATTGAAGGGGATACGGGCTTCTCTTCGAGAACAAGATCTGTCGCATTACCAAGTTCGACGAGTCTTCTGAAGCTGGGTAGTTTCTCCAGGTTCGGCGTAATAACTGTCCAGGTTGCCGCATCTATTCCCAGAACAAGAATCACCTTACGTCTCCTGCCAGACCGTCAGTTATTAGCTCTCAGGCAAGAAGTGAGCTTCCATCTTCCTCAGGTACCGATAGCTCCGTTCTTAATTCTAATCTCAAACCATTGATTCCAGTACAATTCCGAGAGCAACATTCCTGCCATCCCTCGTTAGAACGAACCTTCCCAGTTGTGGTATCTCGGAGAAATTGTCTACGACCATGGGTGGCGTCTTGAAGACAACAGTCGCTGCTTCATTCTTGCTTACTTCTGTTGAGTTCTCCTCAATCACCTCTCCGGTCTCTGAGTTTATCCTCTCGCGTATCTCCTCGACCAGACACTCCCCTCTGTTCGTCCCGCATTTGATACTGAAGACGTCGCCTCTCTTTAGTGTACCCTCAATGAGAACAACCTCCCCTAAGAATCTGTCTACGGACTTTGGGGGCGTTTCAATGTGGCCCCCGACATCACCTCTCCTGGTCTCGTAACCTACCACAATCCCGATACTGTCCCCGGCTTTTCCATCCGTTACTTCTTCGGGAAAGTCTATTATCTTATGAACTTTCCCTCTCACGCCGGAAGGCTGAAAGACAAGCTCTTCACCCTTCCTCATGGTACCGCATTCTATTCTGCCAACAGTTACCTTTTCGGCGTCAAGGCGATATACATCCTGGACCACGAACCTTAGTGGCTTTTCACTTGCTGCCTCTGGTTCTGTTTCGTCGAGAGCTTGGACCAGGGTAGGGCCGTGATACCAGTCCATTCTCTCCGAAGGTGTGTATATGTTATCACCCTCTATAGCAGAGATAGGAACGAATACCGTTACCGAAAAACCCAGTGAGGCAAGGAGATTGGCGGTCTCATCCTTAATTTTTTCGAAGGCAGCCTGGGAGTAGTCTACCAGGTCCATCTTGTTTATGGCCACGAGGACAGTCTTTATTCCCAGCATATGTATAAGAAAGGCGTGTCTCCCTGTCTGCTCTTGAATCCCATCAGAAGCCGACACCACCAGGCTGGCAATTTGCGCGTGGCAGGCACCGGTGAGCATGTTTTTTATGAATTCCGTGTGCCCGGGGACGTCTATTATAGTGTAGTAATTCCTCCCCTTGAACATCACCCTGGTAGTGTCTATTGTACGCTCTTCCTTGAATTCTTCTTCAAAGGAGTCCAGGAAGTAAGCGAATTGGAACTGTTTTCTGTACTCTTCGAGGATTATCTGTATCTCGTCTAGTTTATCCTGGGGGAGGGTCTCTGAATCGTAAAGAAGCCTACCAATCAGAGTAGACTTGCCGTGATCGACATGACCTACGATGACTACATCTATATTTACATCCATCCTGCTACTCTCGAATATATTTGACCATGCTTCAGGTTCGAACTGCGATAGTCTTAAATCGAATATCCTCAGTTCGTGCCTGGTTACATGTAGCCCAGTGCCCTCAGTTTCTGCATGATAAATGCTTTCTCTTTATCCTGGGCTCGACCGGACCTCTCGGCAACCTTCGTAGTTCTTAATTCATCTACTATTTTATTCACGGTGTTGGCACTGGATTCAACTGGTGCGGTACAAGGCTCGCATCCCAGGCTGCGGTACCTTTTCCCGTTCCTGGCGAAATACATGGGATTGGTTGGAATTCCTTCT
>CAZZJX010000004.1:0-9117 GCA_964654845.1 uncultured Dehalococcoidales bacterium | reverse complement strand
TACCAACCGATGTCAGTGAAAACGGCAAATACCGACGTCAAGCTCTCGCGAGTGCAGGATAGTGTGAACCCTCATGTGAGTTCTGGTGCCTGTAAGCCCCTGGAAGTGCTCCCACATCTCCAGCGGTTGGTCTTTGTAGTTCCACTGAAAGTTCTCATCACGTGGTGAGAAGTATCTCTCCTTGGCTCTTATCCCATGCTCATCGCGCCTGATGGCTAGAATAAGAGCATCGAAGCCATAGGTATCAAGACAGTTCTTCAGGGCTTCAGTCTTTAATTTAGTGCAGCAATCAAGCTTATCTTCTATATGAGGCCCGACGCCATCCCTTAACGCCTCTTCATTACGAGTCACCAGCAGATCTAGTCCCCATTCTTCGACAAGTTTACTTCGGAACTGATACATTTGCTTGAATTTATAGCTGGTATCTATGTGGATTACGGGGAAAGGAATTTTACCAAAGAAGGCTTTGCGGCACAGCCAGAGGACGGCAGTACTGTCTTTGCCCATGCTCCAGAGGACTGCCGGCTTCTTAAACTCAGCACAGGACTCTCTCAGCATGTAAATAGATTCGTTCTCGAGCTCTTTCAGATCAAGCATAGGTAATCTCCATCAAAAGCCAAACATCTTCATTCCAGGTACATCTATTCCTGATAGCCTAACTTCTTCAGTCTTTTCTTTATCTCCGCTTCCTCTTCTTTACTAAGGGCTTTTTCCTCTTCGTTACCGTCTTCCTTAATGACTTCTTCCAGTATGAAGACTATGTATTCATCTATAGAACTAAAACCGGTAGCTTTCACTTTTTCCTCTATTTTGCTATAGAGCTCAACAGGCAGGAGAACTCCTTTGTGTTCTCGTCCCTCCTTCATTATTCCTCCTTCAAGTAGCCGAGTCTTTTCAATCTTTGTTTTATTGCCCTTATCTCCGCATCGGTTAGCCTGTCTTCCTGCTCTAACTCACCGCTGGCGGCCAGAGTTCGCATCACGAAGACGATGAACTCGGTGACACTGGAAAATCCAGTATCCGCTATCATCTGGCCTAGCCTCTGGTGAAGCTCTCGAGGTATCTTGATGGTGACCTTGTTCTGCATCGCACTCTAATTATAGTAAGATTGTAGTACATATTTGGAGTTCCTGCAACTGGCACCGTAGCAGGTCAGCTGTTGTTGCTATTTACAGTCTCAACGTGTTCATATATAATGTGTGCATGTTACTTGATGGTTCTGCAGTTCAATGAAAATAAGAATGCAATATGCACTGCTTTTCCTGAACACTGTGTCAGTGCTGCTAATAATTGTCATTGCTTTCACTCAGGTTAGTGCTCTACGCATAATCCTTGGGTTACCGTTTCTATTATTCATCCCCGGCTATACGCTGCTTTCGGCTATCTTGCCCAGGCGGGACAGTCTCGGCAATATTGAGCGGTTAGTGTTCAGTATTGGCTTGAGTATAGCGATTACTATCCTGACCGGTCTGATACTCAATTATACTCCCTGGGGTATCAGCTTGTACGCTGCACTAATATCTATAGCCCTCTTGATCCTGATCACTTCATCTATCGGGTGGTATCGATGGCGGAGGCTGTCAGATGATGAACGTCCCAGTTACACGGTGAGTATCAATATATCCCGATGGGCTGACATGGGGGCTATAAACAAGGTGCTGTCTGTTTCTCTGGTGGTTGCCCTAGTAATAGCTCTGGGCTGTCTCGGTTATATTATTGCTCGACCACAAGGTCACGATGGTTACACTGAGTTCTATATCCTCGGTACTGAAGCGAAGGCAGATAACTATCCCCGGCAGGTAGTGGCGGGGGAGACTGTTGAAGTAACAATTGGCATTGTCAATCATGAATTCGAAACAACCAGCTACCAGATAAACATAGAGATGGAAGATGGGCAGGTGGGGCAAATAGAGGCTGACACACTAGCTGATGGCGAGAAGTGGGAAGAGGTAATGAGTTTCATGCCCCGCGCCTCGGGTGAGAATCAGAAAGTGGAGTTCTGGTTATATAAGGACCGTGAAACCAAGCCTTATTTCGAAGATCCTCTCCATCTTTATCTTGATGTGGAGGAGTCATCATCTTATGAGTAACAGATTGATCATCGCCAAAGAGCAGAAATGAAGCGTGATATTGTTTATATAATCTTGCCCGCCCTGAACGAAGAACTCGCCATAGCCAAAGTCATGGACGAGATACCCTATCAATCTTTGGAGAATGAAGGTTGTCAGGTTCATGTGCTGGTAGTTGACAGTAATAGCGTTGACCGAACTACGGAGATTGCCGAAGCGAAAGGGGCTATCACTGTTAACGAACCGAAGAAAGGCAAGGGGAGGGCAGTGAGGACCGCTCTGGAAATGGTCAAAGCTGACTTCATATTTATGCTTGATGCTGACTATACATATCCCGCAACTTACATTCCGGATATGCTCCGGATTTTGCGTCAGGGCGCTCCTGTGGTCGTTGGCTCGAGGATGAAGGGACAGCGTGAGCGTGGAGCAATGAGATGGCTGAATCTGGCAGGTAATTTCTTGCTTACTTTAATGGCAAATATCCTCTATCGAACTAGAATAAGTGACCTGTGCACTGGTTACTGGGGACTGCGGGGAGAGGTGATTCCAACTCTGAGCTTGTTAGCCGACGGTTTTCAGTTCGAAGCCGAGTTGTTTACCGAGCTGACCAAGAAGGGTTACCGTATTGTTGAAGTGCCTATTCATTACCGACGGCGCGAAGGAGAAACCGCACTTAACCGTTGGAAGGATGGGATAAAAATAGGGTGGATGTTGCTCGCTAGAAGATTTGGCTAGGGGTTACCCTCGCTGCCAGGTAATTGTCTTGTGCAGACTTTTGGTCAGGGTCCTGGTGCTGTCAGAGTGAAAGAGGTGCGTTTGCGTGCAGGCATTCACCCGTGTATGTTTAATAAATTGGCACCTGCTCAAAGTTACTGACAGTTGGGTAATGGCTGGATTTTCCTCTGGTATTGCAAATCCGGACGTAATCGTTTTGTAACGGTCAATGCTCACTTTGTCCTTATCCTATCTTCAGCAAGAAACCAGACCATGAGACAATGGAATGGGGGCATGTTTGCACAAATAGTCGATGAATCAGTATCATGGCCGTTATTGTCTACCGTTGTGTATGAGCTACATAATGAGCCCCTGATTGATTAGAGGATTAATACTGAGGAATAAAATGTGTGGACGGAGAATCTCAGAGCGTGAAAGCTAGGCTGGGTTGGCCAGAAAAACGACGACAGCAGGTCTCAGTATTACTAACCATCATAGCTCTTCTGCTGTGGTCGCATAGTATTATATATGCCAGACTTGAGATAGGTCACTGGGGATTGATTGGTGGCATACCGGCGACCTTCTTCGTAGCCTTGTCTTTACTTACGGTAGCCTCCGCGTTGCTCTGGGTGGCGAAAGAGAAACATGGTAAGCTTCTCTGTTTGCAATTGCTGATTCTCATCCTGGCTCTGGGTTCTATTTCACTGATGACCGGAGGCTCACATCAGTTTACTAACCACGGTTACCGTAACCTCGGGTATGTTGATTACATAGTAAGGAACGGCCATTTTGATGTCGGGATCAGCACGTACTTCGGCTGGCCCGGTGCCTTTGTGCTATCGGCCATTGTAGCCAAGATAGGCTCAGTAAATCCTGAGCCACTGGTCCCGGTTATCGGCTTCATCTGTCCAATATTGACCGTGCTGCCGCTCTATATATTTCTGAAGAATACTCTAGGTGGTACTCGTAGCAACTACATCTGGCCTGGATGCTGGCTTTACTTCCTGGCTACAGGGGGTGGCGGCGGGAATCTCATAAGTGCCATGGGAACTGCCTTTTTCCTTGTGGTAGTGTTGCTAGCTCTGATTACCGGTCCGTGGTCAGAGCGTAAGGATGCCAAGTCTATTGTCTTCGTGTGTATTGCGGCGGTTCTCTTTGCTGCCATAGTTATCACTCATCTGCTAACTGCGTTGGCTGTCCTGGGTATCATGGCCGCACTTGCCCTGGTAAGGCTGGATAAACGTCTTGCCGTGGCCGCCAGTGCTTGTCTTGTTCTACTGTTGGCCTGGAGTCTGACCGGAACTGGTGGCTTTGTACAGAAAAGGCTACCCACATCGGAAAAGACCAGCCTGGTTGAGTACGTACCTGTAGTCGCTGAAACACCGCCGCCTGGTGAAGTATCACAACCCGATGAAACACCGCCGCCTGGTGAAGTATCACAACCCGATGAAACACCGTCGCCTGGTGAAGTATCACAACCCGCTGAAACACCGCCGCCCGACCAGGTATCGCTAACTACTGAAGTACCATCGTCAACCAAGCAACCTCGTAGAGGGATGGTAATCCTTGATCCTGATGTACTCCTGGAGAGAGAGGTCACCGGCCATCTATCAGGTAGTCAGTCACACATTGATATTGTCAGGATAAGGATAATATTTGCAGGGATATTTGCTGCGGTTGGCCTGGTTGGACTTATCTATGCCCTGGTTAATAGAAGAGATCTAAGAACTACCATTGCTCTTTTAGCTATGACTGTGGCGCCTTTGGTACTGGTAGTTCTGTCCGGACATTATGCGAAGGAGATTCTAGGTCGTCTCTATGCTTTTACTCTGCCTGGCATGGCGTACTTCGGGGCGAATCTACTTAACATTAGAAACAAAGCTGCTGTCGTTAGTCTGTGCGTCCTGCTCATTGTCGCTGTTCCTCTGACTGTGATAGCTGATTATGGAAATCAGGAATTAGACTATTTCTCACCGGAACAACGAGCGGCGACACTCTTTTTCCATAATCAGACCAGTCAAGGTATAGTAGCCGGTGCCTGGCCTATGGGGCTGGTTGAAAACATTGAGCAATATGGTACCACTGACTTAGAAGACCTGAAGTGGGAAGATGGCAAGCTGGTGCGTAAGTCGTGGTGGAAGCAGGGTGTGCCCTACTATGTCGCCATAAGCCGTCAAAATAGAGCACGGTATGGGTGGTTTAAAGGTAATACGCAATTCATTGGGGAACTGGAAGAGAAGTTGCAGAGCACAGTGGACTTAGATTTCATCTACAACAACCCTCACCTGAAGCTCTACATATCTGATAGTTAGTGAGGCAACCGGAAATGGTTATTTTATGAGAATCCTGCAGGTAAGTGTTGGCTATCCACCGTCTCCTGGTGGCGTTGCTCAGCACGTTAAAAACATCAGTGAGCGGTTGGCCGAAAGACATGAAGTGACCGTCTTTACTCACAATTACCGTATGATGCTGCCTGAGGAGGAGAGGATAAACGGAGTCTTGATACAGAGGTTCAGAAGCTTCTCTCCTAATGCTGCCTATCACCTGTCATTGGCCATGGCAAGGAAACTGAGAGATTCTGAGTTCGATGTAGTTCATGGCCATAATTATCATGCTTTACCTCTATACTTTTCGAGGTATGCCAAGAGAAAAAGATTTGTGGTTACTCCACACTATCATGGTCATGGCCATACTCCGATACGGAACTTTCTTCTCAAGCTATATAAACCTTTCGGCAGACAGATATTCACTGACGCCGATGTCGTTGTTTCAGTCTCGAACTATGAGAAAGAGCTCTTAGTCAAAGATTTTGGTATCGATGGCAACAAGATTCGGCTGATACCCAATGGAATCGATGGAGCGGAATTCGTCGTTAAAAGAGGACGAAAGAAGGCAAAGACTATTCTCTATATTGGTCGGCTGGAACGATATAAGGGAGTGCAATATATTATTCAGATGCTACCTTTGCTGGGTGATGAATATCGTCTGGAGATAGTCGGTAGAGGTTTCTATCAGGGAGAACTGACTGCACTGGTGGATAGGCTCGGACTGAGCCAAAGAGTGAAATTCAACGGGCTTGTTCCTCGTGAAGAGCTGATCAAGATGTATTTTCAGGCGGCAGTGCTGGTGCTGCTGTCACAGCGCGAGGCTTTTTCTATGGTAGTCGCTGAAGCTCTGGCGGCGAAGACACCCTGTGTTGTGGCCAACACATCAGCCCTTAAGGAGTGGGTCGACAATAGTAACTGCTTTGGAGTTGACTATCCTATAGATATTGCTCAACTGGCGGAAGTAATCGGAAAAGCCGTGGATAGAAGAGTAGGTGACGTAAAATTGTGGGACTGGGACGAGGTGGTGCGAGAACTGGAGTATGCATATGGTGTAGGTGAGGTCTGATACGTAATGAGTTCTGAGAAGAGCTTAAGTAATCTTACCTTTGTAATCCCCACTATCAGGGATAGTGTCAGGACAGTAAACAGCGTACCCGGCGAATGTGATGTAAGGCTGGAGAGGGAAGGCTATGAAAACGAGGCAAGAAACAGGGGGATTAAGTGCGCTCGAACTGAGTATATAGCTCTTTGTGACGATGATATTGGTTTTACCGGCGAGTTTTTAAGAGAATGCCTGGCTTTGGTTGATATCGGTGTAATTGTCGGGCTCGAAGATTACTACCCTCTTCGGTGGTTAATCTCTCGATTTATGATCTTCGCCAGGTCAGACTGGGAACTGGTTGGTGGGTTTGATGAAGCGGTCCGGCATGGCGGTGAAACTGACTTCTGCATACGGGCTGAGAAACTCGGGATTAAGATAATGAGATTGCCACGCCATTCTGTGGAACATATTGAGCATGAAAGACCTGCCTATCACAGGACTCATATTAAATGGTTGTGGTATTTATGGCGGAGACACCCTAAAGAAATGACAGTCCCTGCATTCAAGTTGGTGTTTAGAAAACTGACTGGCATTCGTCTGTGATAACAGGTAGCAGGTCGCCAGCATACCAGTGTCGGTTGTCGTTGACTGAAACACTCATGATTAGTAGAATATGGAGGTAATATGCCGAAGCCAAATATAATTCTAATAACAATTGATTGCTTAAGGTTCGACCGTCTTGGCTGCTACGGCAACTCCCGAAACATTAGCCCAAACATAGATAGTCTGGCGTCAAAGGGGGCACTCTTTCTACAGGCAATATCAAACGGCGGGCGCACGCCTGACTCCTTCCCGTCAATCATGGCATCACAACTGCCGCCCCTGAGTCGTGAGGAGTATGGGCAGATAATGCAGCGAGGTCCTACTCTGGCCACGCTTTTGAGAGAGGCCGGGTATGAGACGGCTGCCTTCCACTCCAACCCTTTTCTGGCCAAATTCTTTAACTATGATAAAGGGTTTGATGTCTTTGAGGATAATCTGGGGACGCTCAGTAATAGGAGACAGAGGCTACATAGAGTTCCATCAATAGGGAGAATCAAGACTTGGCGTAAGGTCAGGACCAGGCTGGGGAGCCTTTTTAATCTGGTCTTGTTTTCGCTGGGTGGGCAACGAGACGTTACTGCTGAGAAACTAACTGATAGAGCACTTGAGTGGCTTGGTACTTGCTCGGATAATTCTTTCCTCTGGACTCACTATATGGACGCTCATTATCCTTGCCTGCCACCATCGGATTATGTGCGCCGGCTCCTTGGACGGCGCATCAATCGATTGCGGATGGTCAGGCTGTACTCGAAGCAGTTGAAAAGTTTTCGGGAATCTTTATTTAGAAAGGTTGAGTGGCTCACTAGGACCGAAATAGACACTCTGGCTCAACTATATGATGCCAGTATAAGGTATGTTGATGACAATATCGGGAGGTTCATTGACAGCCTGGGCAGTCGTCTTGAAGAGACGCTCATCATTGTGACCGCCGACCATGGAGAGGCGTTTGGCGAACATAATTCACTTGGACATGGTACGCTGTATGATGAATTACTTCGGGTCCCGTTGATTATGGTTGGGCCCGGGATAAAGGCTGGGACGGTAGTTAAAGAGGTCGTTGAGTTGATAGATCTGGCACCGACTGTCGCTGAACTGGTGGGAATTGGTGGTGTTGATGGTTTCCGTGGCAAGAGCCTGCTGCCGTTAATGAAAGGCAATCAGAAAACCAGTGAAGGCACCATTAGCACCAGAGTTATTCCTGAATTCGGCCAACGACTAATTTCTTATCGTGTGCCTGAGTGGAAATACATTCGCACCGAGAGTCTGGACGACACCAATACTGTACTTTTAGAGGAACTGTACGACCTGGGCAGTGACCCTCAGGAAAAGCACAACCTTCACGAGTCAGATGATGAGAAAGCAAAAACTTTCAAATTGACGGCAATTGACAAGATTCAGGAGTTCAAACGACTGAAAGACGAAGAAAAGGCGTCCCACGAAAGAGAGAGAATAAGGGCAAGGCTCAAGAAGCTGGGTCAAATGTGAGGGAGATGGACAAGTCATCTATTTATAAAGTCTTTAATCGTATAGTAAGGCAAACACGGACTGAACGTAGAAGGGCTATCCTGTCGCTTCTGGCAAAAGATCCCAATGCCACTCTCTTGGATTGCGGCTGCAGTCATGGTGAGTTCACTATGATGATAGCGGGAACAATCGGGACGAGTCGAATTTATGGTATTGAGATTATGTCCGAAAGGGTTGACAAAGCCAGGGCAAGAGGGATTGAAGTTCACCATGGCGATATAAATAGAGAGCTTCCCTACGAAGATGAGAACTTTGATGTAGTTCATGCCAATCAGGTCATTGAGCATCTTCACAACACTGATATCTTGGTTAAAGAGGCTTATCGAGTCCTCAAGACTGGGGGGTATCTTGTCATCTCAACCCCTAATCTCGCCTCATTTCACAACATTCTAAACTTGCTATTGGGCAAGCAACCTTACAACGCAAATGTTAGTGATGAAGTCAATGCTGGGACATGGCACGTAATGGATCCAGCGAGAAAGGCAAGTCTACGTCTGGGACTTGGCCCAGCCCACCGAAGACTGTTTACCAAGGGAGCACTTGAAGAACTGCTCGAATACCATGGATTTAAGATTGAGAAAAGTATCAGCTGCGGGTTCTACCCCTTTCCCACACGACCGGCGAAGGTTATGAGTTTCATTGACAGCAGACATGCCGCAAGCATAATCGTGAAGGCAAGGAAGCTCCCCCAGCTATAGTCACAGGAATCTACCTAAAAGCTTTTTGAGAGGAGTGACGTTTATGCCACTCCTCTTTTCTATCTCCAGGAGCATGGCCATATCTTCTTTATCAAAGCTCCTGGTAAATAGCACGGCTAATCCATATATACCGCAGTAGA
>CAZZJX010000003.1:0-16018 GCA_964654845.1 uncultured Dehalococcoidales bacterium | reverse complement strand
AGGTAAAAAGGTCGGGGCTGAGAGGCAGAGGTGGTGCTGGCTTTCCTACCGGGCAGAAGTGGGAAACCTGCCATAACGCCGCAGGCAGGCCGAAACACATCATTTGTAATGGAGACGAGGGTGACCCCGGGGCCTTTATGGACCGGGCTATTATTGAGAGCGACCCTCACTCGGTACTGGAAGGCATGATAATCGCCGGCTATGCCGTCGGCGCCCGCTACGGCTATATCTACATTCGTGCTGAGTATCCCCTAGCGGTGCATCGAGCGGAGATTGCACTTCGCCAGGCAAAAAAGCTAAACCTCCTTGGTAAGAACATCCTTGGAAGTGGTTTCAACTTTGACATCAAGCTCTTTCAGGGCTCAGGGGCTTTCGTTTGTGGCGAGGAGACGGCCCTTATCGAGTCACTGGAGGGAAAACCCGGCCTTCCCTATCACCGTCCCCCTTATCCAGCAACCAGAGGTTTAAATGGAAAGCCAACGGTTATCGACAATGTGAAGACTCTGGCCTCGATACGCCACATAATCGAGAATGGGGCCGAGTGGTTTGCCAGCATCGGCACGGATGGAAGCAAGGGGACCGCTGTGTTTGCCCTGGCCGGCAAGGTGGTTAATACCGGGCTGGCGGAGGTGCCAATGGGCACCACCCTGCGCCAGGTCATTTTCGATGTTGGCAGTGGAATACCCGATGGCAAACGTTTCAAGGCGGTGCAAATAGGAGGCCCATCCGGCGGTTGCCTGCCTGAATCGGCTCTGGACTTGCCCATTGACTTCGACTCCCTGACCGATGCCGGGGCAATGATGGGCTCAGGTGGCATGATAGTGCTTGATGAGGACGACTGCATGGTGGAGATAGCCCGCTACTTCCTCGAGTTCACCCAGCGGGAGTCCTGCGGCAAGTGTACTTTCTGCCGGCTGGGAACGAAACAAATGTTGGAAGTGTTGGACGAGATTACCAAGGGCAAGGGGAGAATCGAAGACATCGACATGCTCATGGACCTGGCACAAGACATAAAAGCGGGCTCCCTCTGCGGGCTGGGAAAGACTGCACCCAATCCAGTATTGACCACCCTGCGCCACTTCAGAGACGAATACGAGGCTCATATCCTGGAAGGACGCTGCCCGGCGCTCATGTGCATCAACCTCATCACCTATTACATAATCCCCGAGAAGTGCGAGCGCTCCTGTGATGCCTGTGTCGGGACTTGCACCGTGGAAGCAATAACCCCCAATAAGCAGAGAATCAAGGTCATCGACCAGGAAAAGTGTGTCAAATGCGGCACCTGTCTTACTGCCTGCCCTCCCCAGTATAACGCTGTAATCAAGGTGTCACCCCCTAGTGAAGTACCCGTTCCCCAAAAGGGAAAAATGAGAAAATGAAGACTGTATCTCTGACCATTGACGGCAACAAAGTGGCAGCCTCAGAAGGCGACAAAGTCCTGTGGGCGGCGCTGGACAACGGCATCTACATACCGAATCTGTGCGCTCTCCACGATGCCGCAAAACCGTCCGCCTCTTGCCGTCTGTGCTTTGTCGAGGTGGAAGGCTACAACAAGCCGGTCACTGCGTGCACCGAACCGGTTAGGGAAGGTATGGTGGTAAATACTAAAGGTCCCACTGCTTTGAGGCTAGCTCGAACCGGCTTCGAGCTAATTATGGCCAGCCACCCGGTGGACTGCGCCCACTGCGCCAGCAACGGCGTATGTGAGCTTCAAACAATAGCCCGTCACCTCGGCATCAAGCTCAAGTCAAAGCGGTTCAGGAAATTGTTGCGGGAATTACCGATTGATACCAGCAGTCCCGAACTTGTTTACGACCCGAATAAATGCATGCTCTGTGGCAGGTGCGTCTGGATATGTCGTGAGCGTCTGGGTATAGGCGCCCTCGGCTTTGCCCACCGCGGCTTCAGGAGGATAATGACCACCTTCGGAGATAGACCGATCGGAGAAACCGATTGCACCGTCTGTGCTCAATGCGTTCTTGCCTGT
The DNA here is from genome assembly GCA_964654845.1 of uncultured Dehalococcoidales bacterium. Taxonomy (GTDB): domain Bacteria; phylum Chloroflexota; class Dehalococcoidia; order E44-bin15; family E44-bin15; genus DAOUVR01. The sequence goes on along the minus strand of CAZZJX010000003.1, from coordinate 14,031 downwards.
CCCACTGGCGCCCTGACCCTTAAGGATCAACACCACACCGCCAAACGAGCCCAGCGGGAAAAGCAGTGAGTAGCAGCAGCACCGTAAGTAGATGGAGTGCGCAATCGCCCTTTTTCACATCTCGAGAACCAGCCCAGCTCCACACTCAACGCATTGCTCGGGGAAAAGGCGCCTTATCTCCTTCTTATACTGGGTACAATGACAGGGGCATATTAAGGATAGGCCATCCAACCGCTCAAACTGGCGAAACCCATGGAAGCCACCAATAATGCCGTCGACCTTCCCGTATTGTGAAACGGCATCGATGATCTCCCCTACCCCCGGATGAGAGCACCCGGCTACCACAACAAATCCTTTATCGGTATCCAGATAAAGAGACTGTTCTATGCCCTTTAGCTCACCGGTACTAAACACCTTTTCACAGATTTGAACGGATTCTCCCACCTTGGTTATCTTCCTTCCCGGTATCATCGCGGTAACCGATGCCGGTAGATAAACCTCAGCATGGTCATTTGCCTCCAGGATATGCGAAAGACCGCCGGTATGGTCACCATGAGCATGCGAGATGACAATTATGTCAACAGCATTCGGGTCAAGTCCCAGCCGATTCATATTGTGGAGCAATATGGAACCGCTGGCGCCGGTATCGAACAGGATCTGGGGCATATCCTGACTTTCTATGAGGCATGAAAAGCCCCAATCTGCCCTTAGTCCCTTTTCCCTTACCTCGTTGTCGTAGACAACGGTGATTCTCATCTCTCCCCCCAATCGCGGTCCAGCAAAGTGGTTATGGAGGTTGTCTAGCACCATAGTGCGAGGCTTCAGCCTCCCCACACGAAGGCCCCGACGTGTCGGGGCTCTACATTAGGTGTAAATGCATAAGGCAATGTTACTAAACAACCTCGTTCTCCAGAATAGCTAGCCTTAAAAAGTTCAATTTAATATAAAGGTTTGAATTTTCAGTCGCTGTTTTGGGGTCGAAGACACTTCTTGACGATACAGGCATACCTATGCTATCATAATTATGAGCATATGACAATAAACCCTATTTGGTTGGCATACAGCAGCAATACTTTGGGATCACTAGCGGCATATTCCTTTCGAGGCCATGATAGCTGGGCCTCCTAAGTTGTGCCCCAGCTGCAACAAGCCAAGCACAATGCCCATCCACCTCCAGCTATCTGGGAGAGGCAGGCAGATGGCAACGGGATAGCGACTGCCGGACCGCAAAGCCAGCCTTGAATAGAAACAGCAAATTGTCAATAGCAAATACAGATGCTACAATAAAGATCAAACTCACTTGAGGGAGAAGCAACCAGATGAAAGAGGTCGTCGTCTTAAGCGGCAAGGGTGGAACCGGCAAGACAAGTATCGTAGGTTCCTTCGCTGTTGTCGCCAAGAGCAAGGCACTGGCCGACTGCGATGTGGACGCTGCCGACCTCCACCTGTTGCTACGCCCGACGGCCAAGGAGGAAAACGAGTTCTGGAGCGGGCAGGTTGCGGTGATCGACGAGGAGAAGTGCACCCAGTGCGGTCTCTGCGAACAGGTGTGCCGCTACGACGCCATCAAAGATTTCAAAGTTGACCCTATTTCCTGCGAAGGCTGCGCCTTCTGCTACCACGTATGCCCGGCTGAGGCTGTCAATATGAAGGAATGCCTCTCCGGTCACTGGTTCATTGCGGAAACACCCTATGGTCCTCTTATCCACGCCAGACTGGGGATCACTGAGGAAAATTCAGGGAAACTGGTGGCGCTGGTGAGACAGAATGCCAGGCTCATCGCTGAGAAAAACGGATTGGACTACATCATCACCGATGGGCCTCCGGGCATCGGTTGCCCGGTCATTTCGTCACTGTCCGGGGCAAATCTCGCTATTATAGTGACTGAGCCCACCCTGTCCGGGATACACGACCTTGAGCGAGTCCTCGGCGTCTGCTCTCACTTTGGTATCCCCCCACTGGTTTGCATCAATAAATACGACATAAACGAGGAAAACACCAACCAGATTGAACAGTTTTGCCTCGGCCAAGGAGTAGAGGTAGTTTCTAAGATTCCCCTGGACAACGCAGTCACCGAGGCTTTGGTCCAGGGCCTGCCAGTGGTGGAGTACTCCCGAAACAGGGTTTCTCAAGAGATAGAAGCGTTGTGGCAGCGCATTGACCAGGCGCTGGAAGGATAGAAGGGGTGATAAAGTATGCCAATCTATGAGTATGAGTGCGCAAAGTGCGGCGAGAGGTTTGAGCTCCGTCGAAGTATAGCCGATAGCGATAGCAACACAAAATGCCCCAAGTGCAGCGCCGAGAACGCTCGGCGGGTCTTATCTGTCTTCGCCACGGGCTCTTCAAGCACGGCTTGCGCACCAAGCAGCCCAACCTGAAGCGTGTAACTGTGAGGCCGGTGGCCTCATCTGACACTGCTTGAGTGGAGGAAATGGAAAAGTGCCAGTATACGACATTAAATGCAACGAATGCGGCGACGTATCGGAGATACTTCTTCGTGGCGCAGACAATCACTCCATCCATTGTCCTGGCTGCGGCAGCGAGAACGTTGAGAGGCTTATCGCTGCCCCTAGTATGATCAGGATGGAGGCCCCAGCGCCGGGCAAAACTTGCTGCGGCAGGGCGGAGCGCTGTGAAACCCCTCCGTGCTCCACGGGGGACACCTGTCACAGAGAATAAAGGAGGACTTATTATGAGATACGCTATACCCGTAAGCAATGGCAAGCTGGCGGCGCACTTTGGCCATTGTGAGCACTTTGCTTTGATCGATATCGATATAGAGAGAAAAACGATCGTGCGCAAGGAGCTTGTAGCTTCGCCTGGGCATGAACCGGGGTTACTACCGGTGTGGCTGGCGGAAGAAGGCGCCTCTGCCGTCATAGCCAGTGGCATGGGTTCCAGAGCCCAGACTCTGTTCAGGGAAAACCACATCGAGGTCATAGTCGGCGCTCTGGGAGATGACCCCGAGCAGATAGTCCTGAACCATATGAGGGGAATGCTGGAAACAAGCGATAACCTGTGTGACCACTAGCCAAAACGACTTTACGCAGCGTCTCATGCGAGGAGGATGGCGATAGACGGATACGGAGTAGGAGTTTGATAGCCTGGTGAAGAAATCACGGAAGACGTGTGAGCCGCCTCTACTGAGGCGGCCGCATATTGTATGTTGCAAAGCTAATTGAATAGGAGGTAGTTAATGCACGCAACAATTCAGAAGCCGATTGAAGAGATAGTCGGTTACTTCAAACCGGGAGAAAAAGTGATGGTTGTCGGATGCGATAACTGCGCCGCCAAGTGTCATTCCGGGGGAATACCTGAGACCGAAGAGATGGCAAATCGGCTGAAAGCAAGAGGAGTAAACGTGATCGGATGGAGCGTGCCGCAGCCACCCGGCGTTTCACTTTGTAAGCTTTCGAACACGAAAAAAGTGCTTCAGGAGCAATATGGCGAACAGCTCAAAGACGTAGATTCGTTTCTGGTACTTGCATGTGGCCAGGGTTTCCATACAGTAATGGATGCTACTGAGGGCGCGATGGTTCACCCAGGATGCGATACTGTTTTCGGTGGCGAGACCGTAACTGATGATTTTATCACTGAATATTGCTCCCTCTGCGGTGAATGCATTGTTGAGTACACCGGCGGGCTCTGTCCGGTGACGCTCTGCGCCAAGAGCCTACTCAACGGACCCTGTGGCGGAGCAAGGAGCGGAAAGTGCGAAGTGGATAGAAACCGCGATTGCGGCTGGCAGCTCATCTACGACCGACTTAAGCAACTCGGGCGCCTCGACCAGATGAAAGACTACGTGCCGCCCAAAAATAATGCTAAGTGGAGCCGGCCCCGTTCTCTCACTGTCCATGCCGGAGAAGCGACTTTTAGATCTCTAGCAGGCGACCAGGCGATAACCAACCATGACTAACAAGGCCAATTATTAGGAAAGGAGCAAAAGTTGAGCAATCTACAACAAGCACTTCAAAGTAAGAAATTCGTGGTCACTGGAGAGATCGGACCGCCGAAAGGCGTTGATATAGAGAAATGCCTCGACGACGCGGAGCATTTGCGCAACAAGGTTGTCGCCATTAATGTCACGGATCTGCAGAGCGCGGTCATGAGAATTGGTTCCATGGCTGTTTCCGCCAAGCTGGTCGAGCGAGGTCTGGAGCCAGTCTACCAGCTCACCTGCCGCGACCGTAATCGGCTTGCTCTCCAATCAGACTTGCTCAGCGCTTGGGCGCTCGGCATTAGAAACGTTCTCTGCCTCACCGGCGACCATCCTATCCTTGGCGACGACACAGAGGCGAAACCTGTCTATGACCTTGATTCGGTGCAACTGCTCAAGGCTGCCAGCACACTTAACCAAGGAAAGGATATGACCGGTCACGACCTAGAAGGCAAGCCCGACTTCTTCATTGGTGCTGTCGTGACACCTGCCTCTGAACCACTTGAGCCCCAGATTATGAAGATGGAAAAGAAGATCGCCGCCGGAGCCAAGTTTTTCCAAACCCAGGCCATATACGAGCCTCATAAGTTTGAATATTTCATCAACCAGACAAGCCAGTTCAAGGTACCGGTCATCGCCGGAATGGTCGTGCTCAAGAGCGCGGCAATGGCCCGGTTTATGAACGAAAACGTGGCCGGGATTAGTGTGCCTGACGATATCATCCAGGAGATGGCAGACACATCAAAGGAAGACCGCAAGAAAAAGTCAGTGGAAATTACGGCCCGGATTATCCGGCAAGTGGTACCACTATGTCAGGGAGTCCACATTATGCCTCTGGGATGGGACGAGCTTGTGCCGGATATCATAAGAGAGGCTGGAATTGAGTAGCTGACTATTGGGCCTTTTATGAATCATACCATATTAGACTTTGATTCCCTCGCTTCGGCGTATGATGCGTGGTTCGACGGCGAAGGCAAACTCATTTTTGCTGCAGAGCTCAAAGCCTTTCAGGAGATCCTGCCCCTTCTGCCGAAACCATGGCTTGAGGTGGGGGTTGGCAGTGGCCGCTTTGCCCAGGCTCTAGAGATAGAGACCGGGCTAGACCCATCGACTAACCTCCTGGAAATGGCGAAGAGGCGAGGAGTAACCGGGTTTCTGGCCAGAGGGGAGGAACACTTCTTCGATAAAGAAACCTTCGGCACTGTGTTTTTGATCGTTACCCTCTGCTTTGTTGACTCACCGTTGGCTGTGCTCAAAGAATCCTACCGTATACTGAAACCAAGAGGCAAGACTGTACTTGGCCTGGTGTTGCGGGAAACCCCCTGGGGCCAATACTACCAGAGGAAGAAGCAGGAGGAACATCGCTTCTATAAGCACGCCACATTCTATAGCTATCAGGAGATAGCGCAGTTTTTGGAGCATACTGGCTTCGCTATCGAGAAAGTTATGTCAACTCTCTTTCAGAGGCCAAATGAGGTGAAGGAACTGGAATCTCCACAGGAAGGCTTTTCCACCGATGCTGGCTTCATAGTAATCGTGGCACACAAAACCCCTGCCGAGAGACGAGCAGATAAGGACCGGTAAACATGAGCTTCAAGGACTATTTGCACGTTTTAACACCGATGCAGTCCGCCAGGGCTGCATCTGAAGATATGTACACAAGATGCAACTGCGGGGCTTCTTCCCGAGAATAGGAGCAGCTTAACGAAAGCATTACTCGCCCAAATCAGCAAATGGATAACTGCCCCTGAGGAGAGGTGGAATGTTGAGGGCCTGGGGCAAACAAGTGCCCTGTATGACAAGCGTTTCGAATTAATGTGCAAGAGCGATTGTGGTCTAACGGTCGCTATCGCCGACATGCACCCTGCCCCATATAGATACAGCACGAGCCAAGGAATCGATGTTGCTCTCCTCAGCTCTAGTTCCCCCAGGAAAGCAAATCCTCATATAGTTGTTTAGCACTAGAGCTCCAGCGCTATCAATGGCAGACCGTACAGCCGCCAACTGGGTTATGAGGCTCTCACAGTCGCGGCCATCAGCTATCATCTTCTGAATGCCTCGCACCTGTCCTTCAATCCTTTTCAAGCGCTTGAGTAGCAACTCTTGCGATACCCTTTCTTGAGCCATTACACCCTCCACGGTGAATTCGCTTCGGGGGTTGTCATACCATACCCCCATAAGGTATAATTCCCGACGAGCCGTCTTACGCCTCATTTTACCACAAAACAAACCCGAGGCGGAATCTTTGAGACTGGTATGCAGGTTAGTTCGAAAGGAGGAACAGAGCATTGGATGTTAGCCGAAGAGATTTCCTCAAGCTGTCAGGGGCTGGTGCAGGTGGACTGATTCTCTTTAAGGAACTAGGTATGCCCACCAGGCTTTTCGCCTCCGCCTCCGCAACATCCAGCATCCCGCTGCACAAGAAGATCGGTGAGAAAACCACCATTTGTCCCTACTGCGGAGTGGGATGCAGCATCATTATGGCTGTTGAGGATGAAAAGATGATAGGCATCGAGGGTGACCCCGATTCTCCTATTAACGAGGGTTCTCTATGCCCAAAGGGTGCTTCAATATCCCAGTTTACCAACATCGAATCTCGTTTGACCACAGTAAAGCACCGTGCCCCCGGGGCCACAAGCTGGGCGGACACGAGTTGGGATGATGCTCTGGCAGCTATTGCCTCTAAGATAAAGGAGACGAGGGACAGCGGTCTTGTGGAGGTGGACGCCAGCAACAACACTGTTAATCGCTCCGAGTCCATCGCCTCATTGGGTAGCGTATTCCCCAATAGTGAAGAGGCATATTTGTACAGCAAGATGATGCGTGCTCTAGGCCTAGTCTATATCGAGAATGAAGCGCGCATATGCGTATCAGGGGCGGTGGCTGCCGACATAGAAACGGTCGGCAGAGGCCCGATGTCGAATCACTGGATAGACCTGGCAAATAGCGACTGCTTCCTGGTCATCGGCGGCAACGCAGCCGAGTCCTTCCCCATTGCCTTCAAATGGATGACCCGTGCCATGGCAAAGGGTGCTAAGCTCATTCATGTCGATCCTCGCTACACCCGCACCTCGGCCAAGGCTGACCTGTATGCCGCGGTGAGGCCCGGCACTGACGTTGCCTTTGTCGGCGGCATCATAAGATATGTCCTCGATGATATGGAAGCCAGTCCAGAGAACTACAACATGGAGTACGTGAAGGAGTACAGCAACGCCGCTTTCCTCATCAATCCTGCTTTCACTGGGCCGGCAGATACGCTGGATGGGCTATTCTCGGGATGGGATGGCAGCAAATATGACAAGTCGACATGGCAGTATCAACTGGACGGTTCAGGCGCTCCCAAGATGGACAAGACCCTGCAAGACACCAACTGCGTCTTCCAGCTCCTGAAGAAGCACTACGCCCGCTACACCGATGACAAAGTAGTGGAGATTACCGGCACGGACAAGGCCACGTTCCAGCAGGTTTGCCAGACTTATGCCGCTACCGGGAAGACGGGTAAGGCGGGAGCCATCGTGTTCTCCTCCAGTGCCTGTCAGCGGAGTATCGGCACCCAGACGGTGCGGACCTTTGGCATATTGCAGCTTCTCCTGGGGAATCTGGGAGTGGCTGGCGGCGGACTGGACGGCATCACCGGGGCAGTAAATGGTCTGGGCTGCACTCTACAGGGCCTGGTCAATCACTGGGGGCCTGGCGGGGGCAGTGTCCGAATGCCCAACAGCAATGAACAGGCCTTTGCCGCCTATGGCGGAACCAAGGGTCGTTTCGCCAGTATCCTCAAGGCATGGTATGGCGACACGGACCACAACACCAGCTACAGCTACCTGCCCAAGAGGGCCGGCAGCTATGATTGGCAGTCGCTTTTCAAGGCGATAGACGACGGGACGATAAAGGGACTGATCTGCTGGGGGATCAATCCAGCGGTGAGCGCACCGAACAGCGGAGCAGCGCGCCAGAGCCTGAGAAAGCTGGACTGGATGGTGGTGATTGACCTGTGGGAGACAGAGACGGCTGCAGTATGGCAGCTGGCGGACTGCAATACCGAGGTATTTCTCCTGCCCGCGGCAGCCTCACTGGAGAAGGAGGGCAGCGTCAACAACAGCAGCCGCTGGAATCAGTGGCGCTACAAGGCGATCGATCCTCCTGGCGAGGCCAAGAGCGACCTGTGGATAATAACCAAGCTGATGTCAGAGATTAAGGGACTCTATGCCGGGCAGACTGACAAGAATGCCCAGGCCATTAACCAACTGACCTGGAATTACGGCGATCCCCCCGATGTGGTCAAGGTAGCCAAGGAGATGAACGGCTACGACCTGACCACAGGAACGCTGCTGTCAGGCCCTGGCGCCCTCAAGAGTGACGGCACCACCAGTTGTGGCAACTGGCTGTGGTGCGGTATGTACACCGAAGACGGCAATAAGGCACAGAAACGGGGCACCACCGATCCTTCGGCTATCGGCCTTTTCTCCGATTGGGGATGGGCTTGGCCAGTGAACCGGCGCATCATGTACAACCGCGCCTCGGTTGACCTGGACGGCAATCCTTGGGACACGTCCCGTCCGGTTATCTCGTGGACTGGTGCCGGCTGGACGGGGGATGTTGCCGATGGGGGCAATCCGCCGGTAAGTACCAGCGGCGTATACCCCTTCATCATGAAGCCTCAGGGGCGGGGACACCTCTTTGGTCCTGGCAGACCCGATGGCCCGTTCCCCGAGCACTATGAGCCCTGGGAAAGCCCGGTGTCCAACCCACTGTCGCCGCAGCAGAGCAACCCGGCTATCACGGTCTGGGAGACCACCGCCAAGGGCAGTGCCACAGACTACCCCATCTTGGCTACGACCCACCGCCTGACGGAGCACCTGCATACCGGATCAATGACCAGGCGCCTCCCCTGGCTGGTGGACTTGATGCCCGAGATGTTCGTGGAAATGAGCAAGGAACTGGCGGCCGCACAAGGGATTGCCGCTGGTGATACGGTTGTTTTGGAATCGGCCCGCGGCGCCACCGTGAAGGCGAAAGCCGTGGTAACCGCCCGTATCAGGCCCATGCAGGTGAACGGCACGACGGTTCACTATGTGAGCTTGCCGTGGCATTGGGGGTACTCAGGGACATATACGGGGGATAGCGCTAATCTGCTCACCCCCCGTATAGGCGATCCCAACACCGGCATACCCGAGTTCAGGTCATTCCTTTGTCGCGTACAGAGGGCATAGCGAATCGCTGATTATGTGAGTTGTGCTAACGCTGTTACCCATCGCCAGATGGGGTCCGGCTTGTTACTCCTATTTTGCCCCTGTCCTATTGAGGCTTTCCCACCCGTGAGGTAAAATGGCCATGTGTAATGCTATTGGATTCAGAACAGATACTATGGCGCAAGGCTCAACATTCCAATGAGAGTAGTATAATGAAGTGTGGCCGTTGCAATCAGGAATTGGCCGATGATGAGGGCCGCGTCCTTCGGGGCGAGACGCTCTGCGAAGACTGTTATATAGAAGCTGCTTACCCGGCGAAAGCCTGCGACCCGTGGGCGGTTTATGCCGCCAAGCGCAGCCGCGAGAGCATGGGGCAGCAGGGATCAGAGGGCTTGACCGAATTGCAGAAGGCGATCTATGAGTTTATTAGAAGCCGGGGAAAGGTTACCGGTGAGGAACTCATACAATATCTCGGGCTGTCCCCATCGCAGATACAAACCGAGTTAGCCATACTGAGACACTGCGAGCTGGTCAGGGGTCAGAAGGGGAACGGTAAGATATACCTGACGGTGTTCTAGCATAACTGAGGAGAGTGGCCAAAATGGTAGAGTGGGAAGAAGATCTTCCGCCGCTGGTTAGAGAGAAGCTAGCCAAAATCGGAGATGCAATCGCAGAAGAGAAGGTGAGAATGAAAGAGCTCGACGATCTCAATTCTATTCTTGCCGATTTTTTCACAGATAGGCTTGACTCTGAGAAGCTATTCAAGCGGCTAAAAGAATACGAGAGCCAGGGCAAACAGTTCTTACTGAAAGAGGCCCAGGCGAAATTGAAGGGCTCGTTCAAGGAGAAGGGACTGCGAATAAAATTTGAGGAAGCGGGTGAGGACAGGTTAACCGTCCATCTTCTTGAAGAAGAGGAAGTCGAAGAGGCAGTCGAAGAGGAACAACAAGATCTGGTCATCGAACTGACTGCTGATAATTTCGACGAAGCGGTTAGGAAGCACCGGCTGCTGGTCGTTGATTGCTGGGCGGAATGGTGCGCCCCTTGCCGCATGGTGGCGCCGGTAATCGAGGAACTGGCAAGGGACTACCAGGGAAAGATAACGTTTGGCAAGCTGGATGTGGACAATAATCAATCGGTGGCGATGAAGTACAACATCATGTCCATCCCAACTCTGCTCATATTCAAGGATTGGCAGCTCATAGACCAGATAGTGGGAGCAATGCCGAAGAACCAGTTGGAACAACAGCTAAGACAATATATCGAGTAAGATCGGCAAACCATGCCGTCGCTTGGTGAAAGATAAGGAGAGATTATGCCCGCCTATGACTTTCAATGCCAGGAGTGTGGAAAGGTATTCGAGGTTTTCCGCCGTTGGAAGGAGCTGCACCGGAAGGTGCAATGCCCGAACTGCAACAGCTATAAAACAAGGAAGCTATTCCCTATCCCTCATATCAAGGGTGAAACTGTTGCCGGCTCAGGCTACTGAGCCAGTCTTTTGTTTAAGCTAGCAAGGCGTCCAAATCGCTGAATTTCGACGCCTTGTTATCCTGAAAGGCATCTGAACCCTGGTTGCCCCAGGAGACCGCCCAAATCGCTAACTCTAAGCGCGTTTTAAGGCCACTTAAAATCATACCCAGGTTCAAAAATACGATAAAAGTACTTATTTAAGAATAATTTCGTAGAAACATGGGGGCAGCACGGCAATAGGGAGGTCTCCAATAACATGCTACCCTATCCCCCTGCAGCAGTGGCCAAACCTGCGAGCTATCGGTTGCCCCGTCCAAATCCGACTGTATGGGCTACTGCTTCTCAGCCTTCATAGATTTCTTCGCGCTGGCACACCCCAAGAACGACATAGGGCAGTTTATGCAACGCATATGAGGCCAGACAGGGCCCTTGACCTTGGTTTTATTCTCCTCCTCATAGCTCCGGATATCCGCTCTTAAATTACCAGCCATTCCTGCACCCCCTGTTAGTTTATTTTGCCTGTTACCGCAATCCCTCTCCAAACCTTTCTGAGTAACCTCACGTCTCAGACATAAACATCACCCTGATGTTCTCTCCCTTTTTGCAGTCCCTATTCCATATCCCCGCCAATAGCAGTGTGTTACTCCTTGAAAGAACATCACCACCGGAAAGAGTCCTTCCCCTTGGTTGCTTTACCCTTTTACGAATGCGAAACGCATTAACGATGGTGTCCGGCCTTAAAAACCTGACCACGCATTCAGGTGCTCACCAGCAATCATCAAGGGTGAGCTTCGGGCAGGAGCACTTATAACACAAGAAGGGCTAGGTGTCAACCATATGAGCACTATACGGCATGACAGATACTTGCCTACAAACATGAGGTTGCGTCAGCCTGTGTTTCGATGATTGCCAGTGGGGAAAGCATCTTTGACTACCGAACCTGTCAACAGGCGTTGACGCAATGGTCGCTGCTGTCAAGATAGATAGAAACTGGAGCGGGTGATGGGATTCGAACCCACGACAGCTTGCTTGGGAAGCAAGAACTCTACCCCTGAGTTACACCCGCAAAAATCGTGCCCATTTTACCCCGAAAATCGCAGCCTGTAAAGAGGGGGTGCTTGATTTAACAAAAACGTCACCGGAATCACCAACCGAAATGAGCCGTCTCACGGCAGGGTACAGGCTCTGCGCCCGCAGCGAAGGCAAGAGCAGGAATACCGAGGACATCGTCGCCAGCAGCGTGGCCTCCTTCGCCGAGTTCAGAGCCATTAGTCTCTACCACCACACCGAGAGCTTCATGGCCCAAAACAAGGAAATCCTGCCCCTGTGGGTTCCATCAAGTGACTCTCCCACTAAACTCGAATATGCGAATAAACCACGATGCCAACACATTAAGAAAAGCAACACAATATCAGGAATGCCAAGCTGCCAGAAAGGCACTGTCTCAGGTATGTGCTGAGCACATTAACCTCCCGCCACCTCAGCCACCAGAGCAAGCTATCTCCTTTTCCACTCCACCGGATTCCCCCAATCTTCAGCCTTCCAAGGCGCTACCTCCGGTGTCACCATAGGCAACACATGCAACAACAATTCGAGACGCTCCTGGTCAGTGAGGGGTTGATAAGTCTCGGCCACTGCGATGTTCCTTTCCAGTTGCTCCATGGTCTCCATGCCCACAATAGCGGTACTTATGGGCAGGCCGAAAGCGTAGCGCAGAGCCTTGTCATACACATGGGCCAGTTTTCCCAGCCCCATGACCTTCATGCCAACAACAGCAACACCTTTAGCGTTGGCTACTGGTAGGAATTCCTCAACGAAGCTCAGTATAAAGTGGTCGAGAATTGAGGTGGCGCAAAGCACGCTGTCAAAGGGAAATCTATTGAGCGCTTCTATTTGCACCTGGGGATTGCTGTGTCCGCTGATGCTAATATACCGAACCAGTCCTTCATCGCGAGCACGAACCGCTGCCTCCAGTGCACCACCGTAAGCGGTGATCTTGTCCAGTTCTTCAAAGGACCAAACGTTGTGCATCCGCCATTCGTCGACGTAGTCAGTCTGTAGCCTCATTAAGCTCTCTTCCAATTGGCTGCGCGCTTCGTCACGATTGCGCGACCATACTTTGGTAGCTATCCACATCTCTTTCCTGCGATGCCGGGCAACCTTCCCCACGCGTTCCTCCGATTGACCAGCCGAGTATATCCAGGCAGTGTCGAAATAGCGAATCCCGTTTTCGATGGCATGATTAATCATCCTCAAAGCTTCTTCCTCAGAGCACCCGTGACCATCGACGACACGCTGTGCGCCAAAGCTAAGTATGGGAAATATCTCACCGGTTTTTCCAAACGGTCTTTGCTCCATGTCTTTCTCCTCAAGCGTAGTGTACTGGTTTTTCATTCTTGGCTTTTGGGAACGCCATCCCTACAGTCAAATAAAATAGGGCATAGCCAAACGATAGGCCTGATTTTGCCAGTGGACTCCGTGAGAACACAAACCGCCACCGCTTTCTTGCCAGCCTCCGTGCGGATTCGTTTTTTGTGCCTACTGCTTACTAACGATGACCTCGTCTACCCATTTCATCGCCGCGATCATCCTGGGGAAACCAGCCGTGGTGAAAGCCAACAGCACGATATGGCGCAGCTCATCCGCTGAGATGCCTGCCTCCAATGCCCTCCGGGCGTGGGATCTTACTCCCCCTTCCGAATTCAGTCCGATGGCAATACCCAGTTTGACCAGTCGGCGTGTCTTTTCGTCCAGTGGTCCCCAGCGGTGACATTTCAGGGCTAGCTCATCGTAGGCCTTGGATATGTCGGTAAACTGGTGCTGAAACTTTGTGTACGCCTCAGGCATGTAAGTCATGATACCCCTCCATCGCATAGTATTTCGCTACCTTTTCCATCGGTCAATCCTGCGCAGGATTGACCGCCCAGATACTTTTCACCCCCAATACTCGAAAAATAGAGTATTAGAAAAATATGGACGAAATCATCCTGGAAGATCGATCCCTTCATCAGTGGTTTCTGACCTGTTCTAAGTGGATAACAGATCCACGGGTGAGGTCCATCTCTTAATGGAACGATTTACTCTGCATGCGATAGGATAACATCAACATGCGATTACTGGCTCACTAAGAAGCAAGAATCTAGCACAGAACTTGCCATCTGTCAAGGCGACAATGAATCTAGAAGGCGCTATTAGCAATCACCGTGAAACGCTACATAATTTATTGGCTGCGACAATCCAGGATGTTGACTCGTTGCACTTTTTAGCGATCTGTGCAATAGGTTCTGGTGGGAACGTGGTTTCACCTCACGAAGTCATCTTCTCGGAATGCACATCACCCTTCAGCACGTTCGGACAGACGAGTGATACATGAAGTAGGTTCTTTAACATCCGTGTTGACAGATGCCAGTGGCAACAACAGTCATTAGATAA
>CAZZJX010000002.1:4908-17401 GCA_964654845.1 uncultured Dehalococcoidales bacterium | reverse complement strand
AGTTCAACATGGTAGATGATGCGACGCTGCGGGCGGCGCAGCGGGAGCCGGAGAAGTATCAGGAGTTGATAGTGCGGGTAGCTGGATACAGTGCGCACTTTGTGGATATCAGCCGCAAGACGCAGGACAATATCATACAGAGGACGGTGCAAGGGCTAGGCTAAAAGAGTATTTCGGGCCCCCGATTCTACCGAGGGGTCCGTTCGAGGGCTTTTCAGTAGTAATGATGGAAAGCTGCCTCCAATAACATAATCTATATTATCAGAAGGGAGAGGTCAAAAATGAAGTGTGTAAAATGCGGGTTTGACGCAGATTACAAGGAGTTTCGCTATCTGTATAATGCCAGGATAGATGCCCCTATAAGCATCAGGCAGTGCCCGAAATGCGGTGTTTGGAACAGCGTTGATGAAATGACCGGTGAAGCAGGTGTAGAGGTGGTGGCCGGTGGAGCACCATGGGGCAAGTCAGCCGGTGTTGAGGGTTTGGCTGAAGAAGTGAAAGCAGACGAAGCTGGGTAAAGGTGCCATAAGAAGTGTTGGTCGGGCTATGAGCCTGACGAGCAAAAGCTTGCACATTACAAGTATTGAGGAGGCGATGATATCGCTTTAATAGGCTATGTTTAAATGTGAATGGTGTGGATATGAAGGAGATGTTAGCGAGTTTCGCTATCTAAGCCTTGCCGAGGAGGCAGGGCCAAATACCTACCGTCAGTGCCCCAAGTGTAATCGCGGCGTTTACTGTGAGGAACTGGAGTTTGATTCGCTGGGAGAGGACGTTTGGGGGACAGGCGGCATGCGGGGGCAGGTATTCAGTAGACGGTCCTCGAAAGACAAAAAAGGTAGTGGTGGGAAGCGATGAGTCACGATGATAAGGTTTTGATTACTAATATTCAAAGGTTTTCGGTGAACGACGGCCCTGGCTTCAGGACGAATGTCTTCGTGAAGGGTTGTAATATGCACTGCGTCTGGTGCCATAACCCGGAAACGATAAAGTCCACCAGGGAGCTAAATTGGAGAGCGACTACATGTGTCCAGTGCGGCCGTTGCTTTGACGCTTGCCCCAAGGATGCCATTAATCCGCCTATCGACCCAGAAGAGGCCCGTGCCGATAACTCTACCTATGATAAGATCATCCGGGAAAACTGTGATATGTGTATGAAGTGTGTCGATGTCTGCCCTAGCGGCGCTCTTGAGGTGATAGGTCAGGATTATACGGTGGAAGAGGTGCTGGATGAGGTGGAAATGGACATGCCTTTTTACGAAAACTCAGGTGGTGGAATGAATATCAGTGGTGGGGAGCCGACAGTGCACCCAGAGTACACTGCTGAGCTTTTACAGGGTGCCAGGGCAAGGGGAATAAGTAGCTGCCTGGACACCAACGGAAACTGTAAATGGGAAGTCCTGGAGCCACTTCTGGAGTACGTTGACGTGGTCCTGTATGATTTGAAGCACATCGATTCGGGCGAGCACAGGAGGCTGACAGGTGTTGGCAATGAGCTGATCTTGGACAATCTCAAGAAGCTATTGGAGATGGGGCAGCCGGTGTGGCTGCGGATCGTGGTCATCCCTGATTACAGCGATTCTTTGGACTACCATGAGAAGGTGGCAGCCTTTTTAAAGAAGTTAGCGCACCCTCCAGAAAGGATCGATTTGCTGCCTTTCCATAACTGGTGCGAGAGTAAATACAGACAGTTGGGTATCAGATGGAGCTTCGCCGACACGCCAGCCATGGATCCAAGCATGCTGAGGCCAGCTATTGAGATCTATCGCGATGCCGGCTTAGAAGCCACGATTGGAGGCTCAGGTTTCGAATAGTGAATAGTGTAGATGATAGCAATGTTCTCGGGGTGGTCAATGACATTCAGCGAATGAGCATGTGCGATGGGCCCGGGTACCGAACGACGGTCTTTCTCAAGGGTTGTTACTTGGATTGCCAGTGGTGCCACAACCCGGAGGGAAAGAGACGCTATCCCGAGGTTTTTCCCTACATTCCCAACTGCACTGGCTGCAGGGAATGCCTGGATGTATGTCCCACCGACGCTCTGACCCTGGAGGAAGACAATAAACCAGTGATTGACAAGGGGCTGTGCAATGTTTGCCTTCAGTGTGTTAAGGTCTGCAAGTATGATGCCCTCGTTGTCTGGGGCAAGATTATGACTGCTGGCGAAGTCATAGACGAGGTGGAGCAGGATAAGCCTTTTTACGTTACCTCAGGAGGCGGGATGACCCTTTCTGGCGGCGAACCAATGGCCCAGCCGGAGTTTGCCCTGGCCTTGATGAAATTGGCCAAGGAGCGTGGGATCGAAACCGCTCTGGATACCGCCGGGAGTGTGCCGTGGGAGGATTTTGAGAAGGTATTGGAATATACCGATTTGGTTTTATATGACATCAAGGTTATGGATTCCAAGTCTCACAAAGAGTACTCTGGGCGCGGTAACGAGCTTATACTGGAGAACGCCAGGCGCATTGCCGCTAAGGGCATCAAGATGCGTATTCGTATCCCTGTCATTCCTGGCAGAAATAACACTGTAAGAAACATGGAGGAAACAGGTAAGTTCATTGAGACCCTGGGGGATGTGGTGCAAGGCATTGACTTGCTGCCTTATCATCCCTATGCTGGGTCAAAGTATAGGATCTTTGGCTTACCGTACCCGTTTCCCGAAGGGGAAGGGTTGCCTGACCAAGACGTAGAGCCGTTTATCAATGTGCTAGTCGATTATGCGGATGTAACGGTAGGGGGGTAGGAAAGAGGGGAGCGACCATGCGCATGACGTGTGATTCTTGCGGTTATGACGGTGACGTCCTGGAATTCGAGTACCTGTGCAGGGTTGGCTGACCGGCTTGCGGAGGGTCCGAGTTGCGGGCCTGTCCCAAGTGCAATACGCGGGTTGTTTTGCATAAGGCAGAGGCCTTAGAAGATGAGGAAGAGGTGATGAAGGCACTGAGCAGGAGACTGGCAGAAATACCACCGGACGCTTCGGATCTCATGATGGATGAAGCGAGGGAGATCATTCGCCAGCTCAGCAACTTCAATCTACGATGGAATGTTGCAGCACTGGATGAATTTATAGGAGAGCGCCAGAGAGAGCTTGGGGTAGGAATGAGGAAGAAGTAGGAGAGCTACGGGGAGGGTAGGAATATGCTGATCAAGTGTGACGCTTGTGGGTACGAAGGGGAGGTGTTGGAGTTCCAGTATTTGTGTATGGCTGGGTGACCAGCAACTGGAGCGTCCGAGTTGCGGACGTGCCCCGAATGCAGCGAGCGAGTGCTTTTGCATAAGCCTGAACTGCTGGATAACGAGGATGAGATGATGAAGGATCTCAGCATTAGACTGGCTCGGATAACGGTTGATTCCCCCGACTACCTTCTGGACGAGGCGAAGAGCATCATTCGCCAGCTCGGCGCTTATAACATGCGGCGGAATATTACCGCGCTGGATGAGTTCATAGCTGAGCGACAAAGGGAGCTTGGAATCGGCATGCGTAGGAATTGAACCGGGGGTTATCTCAAGAGAGGAACGTGGGGCGAAAGAATAAAGTGATGATCCAGGTTTGGCGGTAGTTGGTTAGCAGGGAGGTAGGGAAATGGAGTTGACATGCCAGGAGTGTGGCTATATAGATGAAGCAGTGGAATTCGGGTATATTTGCAAGATTGGCGTTCTCCCTACCGGGGTGGATGAACTGAGGCAGTGCCCACGATGTGGAGCCAAGGTCTTTTTGGTTATGGCAGAGAAGCTGGAGGAAGAGGAAGAACAGATGAGAGAACTCAGCAGGCAACTGGCGGCAATACCAGGTAACGCGCCTGAGTTTATGCTGAGAGAAGCCAGGGAGATCATTCGCAAGCTCAACGGTATTAACATGAGATGGAATATTCCCGCGCTGGATGATTTCATAGGTGAGCGCCAAAGAGAGCTGGGGTTGGGTTTGAGAAGGAATTGAACCGGAAACAAGGTCCAGAAAAAAGGGAGGTATAGAAGAAATAGTGGAAGATGAACGAAAGATAAGTGATATATCAATGTTGGTACCTGAGCCAGAAGAGTATTATTTCCTGCCTCAGGATATCATTGACCACATGGAGCGTATTAATCAGCTTTCCAAAAAGCATCCGGTGAACGTGCTGGTAGCTGGCAAACAGGGATGCGGGAAGTCTACTCTGGTGAGGCAATTTGCTGCTCGAAACAAGAGGCCAATGGCCACTTTTCAGGTGGGAATACTTTCGGAGCCGGGGCAGTTATTTGGAGACATGAGGCTTAAGGAAGGGGAGACCTACTACCAGCAGTTTCTCTTCCCACAGGCAATCCAGACTCCCGGCTGTATCATACACTTGGAGGAAATCAACCGCCCGGAACATCCCAAAGCGTTAAACATGCTATTTTCTGTGCTTGCCGAGGATAGACACGTATGGACGGATGAACTGGGATTGCTCAAGGTTGCCCCTGAGGTGGTCTTTTTTGCCACGCTTAATGAGGGCGAGGAATTTATCGGCGTAGAGATGCTGGACGCAGCTTTGAGGGATAGGTTTTATGTTACCCTGATGGATTATTTGCCCGCTGATGTAGAGACGAAAGTGCTTTATCTCAAAACAGGGATAGATGAGGCTAGCGCTCTATCAATTGTTAATGTCGCCAACCAGTTGCGGGGGAATACACAAGAGCCTGTAATGGTTTCAACCCGTCACACACTGATGATTGCGGAACTGGTGGCCACGGGAGCATCCATTAGAGAGGCATTCACTTATAGCTTGCAGGTAAGCAGGGATGTATTGGAATCTACACTCCTCTCCATCCACCTAGAGATGAGTCTGACCAGGAGTGGTGATGGCAGAGAGTACAAGTATTACTAACTCGGACTTCACTGACGACGGCGTTGGCGAGGGGAACCTGTCCGAGTTCTGGCGGAAAAACACCTCTAATATTGAAGCAACGGAGCTTGCCAACCTCTTGCGTGCCCTGCGTAAGGTGTCGGGGACCCTGGGTCGGAACGTAGGTGACATCGTTTATGCAGGTATGTCAAAATCCCCTGGTGATAGCATTATCCTCGACCCTGAGTTTGTTATTGGTGAGTATCCTGTTAGCCCGAGGAAGGTCGACTATTTGGTGGGGTTGGTGGTCCACCAGGCCCTGCACAAGACCGAATGGAGTGATTTGGTCTGGACTGGAGTGGAGAAGGAAAAGCCTGACATGAAGGTCCGCGACAAGGTCATTCTCAGCAAAATTGTGCGTGTTGGTGAGGATATCTACGTCGATTCTATCTCTGAGCGGTCGATTTTGGGTCTTTATAATCGTAAGGCCAGAAAAGTGGGTATGGATGCGATTAGGAGCAATCTGGACCCTGAAGCTGTCTCGGTTGATGAGTTGGTATATCTATGGTGGTTGAGTGCTTGGGGACAGGAGATGGGTGATGCCAATATTGAGATCTACGAAAAAGCGCTCAATCTGCTAAAAAGCATTATACCCGAGCTGAGAGCGGTAATCGATAGCAAGAAAGGGGTTATTGAGCGCTGTAACTTGCGCCGAGATATATACCTTAAGGCCTGGGAAAGCGTGAGTGAACTCATTGGCTCCTGGAGGATAATAGATAAAGCCGTTTCGTGGGGTTTCTTGGGCGATGAGGCGGATTCTTCGAAGAAGAAGGCAAGCAGCGGCAAAGGGATTTCGCTGAGCCCTGCCATGGCCCTGGAAATAGAGGCAAAGCTGGCGGCAAGCTCAGGGAATTTAACGCCTATAATAGAGTCCATTGTCGATGACCCGGATCAGGAGATCATTCCCACTCGTTTGTGGGATTACAACATCCCGGCGCGTGGTATGGTGGACCACCGCCAGGTTGGCCGGCTCAAGGCGATTATACAGAGCTATGCGGATAGGAAAATCCTGGTCAGTCGTGGGCTTACTAGCGGCAAAGTGGACAGAAAGCGGTTATACCGTGCCCCCATTACTGGTGCGTGTTTCTTGGACAAGCAAACACTTCCGGATATGAGTTGGAGCATCAGCTTATTAATTGACGCTTCCGGCTCTATGGGGAGAGGGCAGAGCTGGAGATTGGTAGAAAGCACGGTGGCTACTTTACATAAGGCATTTGTAGGGTCGGCTAATCGGTTACAGGCGTGGGCATATTTTGAGTCCCACGGTATCTGCATGATTACCAGCTTGCTCAAAGGGAATGAATTGATGTCCATATCCCCCAGTGGAGAAACACCCTCAGGGCAAGCTATTATTGCCGCAGCCTATTTGCTGCCAAAGGACAGGAAGCGAAAACTGATAATCCATGTTACCGACGGCGCGTCAAATGCAGGTTGTGATGTTCAATATGGCATCAATTACTGCAATGAGCAACATGTTCAACTGATTACATTGGGCTGTGGCCTTGAGGATCACCAGGAGATGCTGGAACAGTATAGCAGGTCAGTGCAGTTCGTTGACCACTTTGGCCAGTTGCCTGGTGCCGTGGAAAAGCTGCTAAAGTGGGCGTTTCTATATGGATTTAGAGAGAAGCCCAGCATACCGAAAGGTATTGGGAAGTCCTCTCAATCCTGAGTGGATTGGGTACATCACCTCTTGCCCGTTAGAATAGACTGAGTTTCCGCGTTTTAAGCGATTTGAAATTCTACACGGCATGCAAATAAAGTCTCCTCTGACTTGCGGTGTTTCACGGACCGATGTTTCCTGTTGTTGTCTGAGCCAGCACAGTTCTTAGTCCAAGCTGCTGCAGCATATCACGGAGTGCCACCATCTCGCTGTCTCTTGGCATCACTATATTGCTTCTGAATTCAGGTCTGTAATTGAGCACGGTAACCTGAACCGATGGGTCGATACTAAGAAGTCTTTGCCCCATAAGTCTAACCTCTGATATGGAAATGAAACTTCGGTTGTATGGGATGCCGACTCCAGCAAATACTTTCTCTGAATAGTTATGTATTAAGTATCTAACCGCTTCCCAGGCGGTTTCCTTATACTTCTCAGCTACGTCTTTGTCCTTGAGACCTGTTATCCGCATGAATGTGTCCGTCTCCAGGGCCTTGAGGTCTATTCCTATATCAGTCATGCCAGCCTTGGCTAATTCATCTATATAATCATGGGTGAGCAGTGAGCCATTGGTATCGACATGGAAGCGTGCATCAGGGTCAGGATTAAGCCTTTTAAGCTCTGCCACGAACTGGGTTAGCCAGGCCCTGTTGAGCGTGGACTCGCCGCCGGAGATGGTCATCCGGTTCAACCTCAATTGCTCTCTTACTAAAGATAATCTTTGGGCGGCTTGTTTTGGGGTTAAGGCCTCACCTCGCCCTCTGTATGTGATTAGCCAGTTTTGGCACTGAGGGCATCTGAAATTACATCCCGCTGCGAAGCAGACTACCTCAAGATATGAAGAGTGGTTGCTTCGAGCTTGCCACGGTGTGCCAACCCCTCCAGCAGGGTGTCCAGAGAAGTTAATTATTATTCTTCGCGGGACGTAGTCCTGCGGTAGCTCGGTTCTGATTCTCATTCCATTTCTTACTATTGTACGGCATGCCAGTCTTACAACGCCATCAATCTCCATAGCGCAGCTCCAACAGCCTCCAACTTCGCAGGGAGCAAATAGCCCTGGTTCTTGAGGCGAAGTAGCGACCGGGTAACCCGATTCTTTTAGAGCCTCTTTTACACTTATTAGTTCAGGTACTACGGCCATGTCGCCATTTACTTCAATGGTCACTTTTCTTTGCCTTGGCTCTTCTACAAGTTCCAGCGCTTGGTGTGGACAGGTTAGGACACAAGCTCCACAGCCGATGCAAATCAACTCATCCGATCCAGGACAGTCGACTATTTCACTACAAACGCCGCAGCGGTGGCATTTCTCCGGATGATGAATGGCAACGAAAGGCATTATAATCCCTGATTTTGATGAAAGCTCTCTCAACTAGTAAGCATTCTATACCTTCGCTAACTTGCTTTCAAACTGTGGCTTTTCTCTCTGCTGCGCCAGCTCTGATTGTTTGCATCAATAAAAAGTGTAGAAGATTGAAAAAGAGTGAAGCAAATGGGATAGTGGTAAAAATATTATGAGAATTGACAAATTGGCTTCGAAATATTAGAATATTCATATTAATGTGACATACGAAAGAAAGACACGCTGAGGAGAGGGAGGTGACGAAAACAAGGCAGGTGAGTTTGAAGGAAATAAGATATACATGAGTATTGAGAAAGGAGGGTATCAAGATGACACAGACTGAATGGACGATTGAGAAAGATGAGAAAGAACTCTGGGATGCTCGAGAATACTGGTGGTGGGCAGAAAAGAAGAGGTCAGAGCGGCTCAACTACCTGAGGAAGGCAGTCTGGTCTAAGGCCACCAAGGGGTCAACCTGGTTGCCCGGGATTGAATTGGACATGGAGAATATTCGGTGGCACACCAAGGTATTCAAAGAGGCCCCTGCGTCGGAGCCATTTGTTATCACCAGGGCCAGGGCCCTTGCCGCTGTGTTGGACAATATGCCCATCTTTATCACCGACTATTCTCGGATCGTGGGATATCCCGGTTCTGCCCCGCATCTTATCACCTGGATCCCCACAGCCTCTTACATAGTCAATGAAGACTTGGTGAACGACCGTACGGGCGTTGTGCCTGACGAATGTCTGGAAGAGGTAAGAGAGATGGCCGCATTCTGGAAGGGGAGAACTTATCAGGATGCATGTGAGCAGTACCAGAGCCGCAAGGAGAGAACGCAGAAGCTTATGGGACGGCCTGGTGGAACCGGGAGAGACCTACTCATCTTCGACTATGTTACTCCCCAACCCGATTGGATGTACCAGGGTTTTGACTCGATAATCAAGACAATCGATGAGAATCTGGCAAATGCACAGAGGAATATGGAACAGGCTCCCACTGCCGAGGAGCAGGTCTCGAACATACCAAAGATGGACACATGGAATGCGATGAAGATCTGTCTGGAGGCAACGATCAGGTATGCAAGGCGCTTTAGCCGGCTGGCCAAGATAGTCGCCGAGAATTTCGAGACCGATCCGAAGAGGAGGCAGGAACTCTTCCAGATGAGCGAGATCTGCTATAAGGTGCCGGCGCAGCCTCCTGAGCACCTGTGGGAGGCTATGCAGTTCGACCACTTTGTGCAGGTAGCGTACAGGCTGGAATGGCATAATGCTGCCTGGCCGTGGCGTCAGGACTACTGGCACTGGCCTTTCTATAAAAAGGACGTCCTGGAAGAGAAGATTCTGACGCGGGATGAGGTAGTGGAATTATGCGGAGAGTGGATGACGGCGGCCTATACGATTGGGAAGTCATGGGCTCGGGGAGGTCGTGAAGCTTTGCAGGGCAGTCCTGGTCCCTACGTGTGGACCCTGGGGGGATTGGACGAGGAGGGCAACGATGCCTGCAATGACCTTACCGATTGCTATCTGGAAGCAGCCCTTATAAGCAGGGTAAGCGATCCCACTTTTGGGTTCCGCTACAGCACCAAGACCCGTCCAGAGACCCTGCGCCGGGTATTTGAATGTATCCGCCACGGTTTGGGCTATCCTTCCATAAGGAATGACGATGTGCTTATCCCTAATCTAATGCACTGGTTTGGCCATCCGCTGGAGGAGGCGAGGCGCTGGGTACACCAGGCCTGTATGGCGCCTGCTCCCGACACAAAATGGGCCGCACCGCCTATAAGATATCCCAATGCCTCGGTGTATGGGGCGTCACTGGCGATCAACCTGGCTCTATTTGACGGTTTTAGCGCGCAAACGGGGCTGCAAGTGGGCAAAAAGACAGGAGATAGCAGCAAGTTTGAGACGTTTGAAGACTTTTACAATGCGTGGTATGAGCAAATGAAAGATGCCTTTGAATGGGCGACGAGCCTGGAGCACAGGAACAGGCAGGTGGAGGCCCTTTACTTTCCAAAACCAATGACCTCCGCCATCTATGAACGCTGTGTAGAGACAGGTCAGAACAGTGCCCTTTGTAAGGAGAGGAGCAGTCTATGGTATACCCTGTTTTCTTTCTCCGAGACGGGGGATTGTATGGCAGCCATGAAGAAGCTGATCTACGAAGACAAGAAGTATACCATGGACCAGTTGAAGGAGGCGTTGCTGGCGAACTGGGAGGGCTACGAGGACATGAGGATGGATTTTGTGCGGGCACCGAAGTGGGGCAATGACGATGACTACGTAGACCAGATATATGTAAAGATATATGATGACCTGGCCAAAATGTCCTGGTCTGTGCGTGACATCAATGGTCAACCCTGGCCTACCCTGCCGGAAAGTGTAGCAACATTTGTGCTGGTAGCCTCACTTCCGGCACTGCCCAATGGCAGAAAGCAAGGTGACCCGCTATACGATGGTGGCTGCTCTCCTGGTCCTGGTCTTGACAAGAAGGGCCCTACGGCAGTGCTAAAGTCGGTAGGCAAGTTAGACCATGTTGGTACGGTTAGGGCAACACTCTTGAATCAAAGATTATCTCCCACCCAGCTTCAAGGCGAGAAGGGCTTTAAGCTGTGGAAGGAGTATATGAGAACCTGGCACGACTTAGGAATCGACCATATTCAGTTCAATATGGTCGATAACGAGACCTTGTATGCAGCCCAAAAAGAGCCTGAGAAATATAGCGAACTGCTGGTGAGGATTGCGGGGTACAGTGCCCACTTTGTTGAGATGAATAGGAAGACACAGGACGCTATCATAGCACGTAGCGTTCACACGTTTGGGTAAGTGCCCCCTTTGGTGGTAGAGTCCCATTTGGGAGGAACATTGTCACCCTGAGCGGAGCGAAGGGTCTTAGGAATCGTTCGTGACGCTCAGGGTGAGGGATAATCAGAAAACAGCCTCTACCATTGGCAATGGCAACGCCGAGAGTTCTGCATGTCTCATAGTCTTTCGCTTCCTACGTAGGAAAGGGGTTATGCCTCGTAAGGCAGAACCAGTGGAGGCAGAAGAGGTGGCTTAAGACGTCCTATATTCTAGAAGAAGTAAGAAAGGGGGAATGACAGGTGAAATGCGTTCATTGTGGTTATGAGGGTCCTATAGAGTCCTTCAGGTATCTCTACAACGTAAGGCTGGACGAGCCAACTGGCAATAGGGAGTGCCCGCAGTGTTTTGGTTGGGTAATGGTTGACCACAAGACTGAGGAAACGGCTGCAGATGAGCTCCAGGGTAAGGTTCCGGGTGCCGATTTAAGTAAATAACGAAGGCAAAAAATCTTGAGGATACCCGGCATGAAGATGAAAGGAGTTTGTTGTGGTAGAGATGCCAGAGGAAATAGTCGCTGCATTGGCTGATCCCGAAGCGCTGAAAATGGTGGCTACAATCAATTCAGCGGGGGTACCGAATGCGGTGATAGTAGCTACTGTCTACCCGTTGGATACGAAGACCATTATTTTTGCCGATCTGAGACTTGGCAAGACTAAAGAGAATCTATTGCAGACTAAGAAATTTACTGTGACCGTTCTCACACAGAGCCTTGAGTCCTATCAGGTACGCTGCGCCTTTGGTCATTTCGAGGAGAGAGGTGACATTACGGATATGATCGCTGAGAGGGTTTTTGAAAGGACGAGGCTTCAAGCTAGGGGTGTGGTTTATGGTGTAGTTGAAGAGGTTTATAGTACCTCTCTGAGCAGTCCAGGCACAAGGCTCGTGTAGTGATATCCCGGAAAGGGGAGGATGAAAAATGGCAAAACTCCCAGAAGAGGTAATCGAGGCTCTGGAAAGTGATGCGAAGAAATGTATGCTGGCGACGGTGAACGAGGATGGAAGTCTCAACTTGGTGCCTATTGGTTCGATGAAGGCGATTGGAGACGAAAAGCTGGCATATGCATGTTGTTTCGATGGTAAGACCACGAGGAATCTGAAGGAGGGGCGGAAGAAGGTAGCCGTTGCGATATGGAAGCCCAGGCTAGAGGGTTTCCAGGTGAAGGGGGCTTTTCAAGAGATGTATGATTCAGGGGAGCTCTTTGAGGAATTCTCCTCGAGGGTAAACCCGATGATGGAGACGATGGGCCTCGATTGCAAGGTGCAAAGTGTAGCCGTCATTAGGGTAACAGAGGTTTATGCTTTGACCATACCAATTGCCGGCGAGAGGATGGCCTGAGGATGTGCCTCTCTATCCTCTAAGAGGGGATAGAGACCTTCATGCGAAAGGAGGTGGTGAGAATGCCTGTATGTGGTCATTGCGAGAGCTTTCATCCGGCGGGGGCAAGTCTAGCGGCGAATACGGGGCTTTGTCTTGCCTTTCTCGACGAAGACGGATTGCCCAAGATGGCAGACCTTTATGCGGATGCCAGTGAGTGCCCCAAGTTCGTCCCACTAGACCGAATAAGAACGAAAACCTCCGAGTTCATGTCGACAGACCGTAACCTGCGATTAGCGAGAGGATTTGACGAAAAGTAAGCCTCAGGAGGCTGTCTTCGAGAGATGAGGAACGCGGTGATGTGAGGAGATGAGTGAGAGTGAGGCGGGATAGGGAAGGTCATCGAAGCTTAACTGCTTTAGAATGTGCCTTCCTATCATGTAAGGGGGAATACTAAGC
>CAZZJX010000002.1:0-4808 GCA_964654845.1 uncultured Dehalococcoidales bacterium | reverse complement strand
AGGTCATCGAAGCTTAACTGCTTTAGAATGTGCCTTCCTATCATGTAAGGGGGAACGTGTAGACCTTCATGCGAAAGGAGGTGGCGAGAATGCCTACATGTGGTGATTGCAATAACTTTCACCCTGAGGGGGCAAATGCAGCGGCGAATACGGGGCTTTGTGTTGCCTTTCTGGACGAGGATGGACTGCCCAAGATGGCAGACCTTTATATGGATGCGAGTAAGTGTGAAAAATTCACTCCACTGGACCGAATAAGGACGAAAACCTCTGAATTTATGTCGTCAGACCCTAAGCTGCGATTGGCGAAAGGATTTGATGAGAAGTGAGTCTGGGAAAGTGAAGGCTGATTCCTCAGGAAGAGACTGTACGGCCTAGCTGTGGGGTGTAAGGGTAGCTTTTCGCCAGGCGGCCTCCGAGAGGTGAGAGAGGCGGTGGAAGGGAAGAGATGAGTGAGAACAAGGCAGAAAAGAAGAGGTTATCGAGGCTCAACCACTTGAGGATGTGCTCCTTATCATTTGAGGGGGAACATCAGCCTTTATACGAAAGGAGGTGACAGGAATGCCTAGATGCGGTGATTGTAGTAATCTTCTGATTGGCGGGGCACGCAACACGGGGCTTTGCAAGGCCTTTCTGGATGAGGAAGGATTACCTAAGATGGCAGATGTTTATATGGACGCGAGTGAGTGTGCAAAATTTACCCCACTTGACCGAATAAGGACGAGAACCTCTGAATTTATGTCTGGAGACCGTTACCTGCGAATACAGAGAGGATTTGACGAAAAGTAAGCCTTGGGAAGACTAAAAGAGGAGGGCATCAAGATCCCCGTCGTGACTTTGACGGAGAAAGTCGGCTAGCATCGAGCAGGCGACAAGATTGCAACAAAGGGCTATGATTAAGTGCGAATCGTGCGGATATGAAGGACCAAGCAGCGAGTTTCGCTATCTGGGCCTCGCCGAAGAGATGGGACCAAATACTTATCGCCAGTGTCCCAAATGTCATTGCGCTGTATACTGTGAGGAACTGGAGTTTAAGTCATCAGGAAAGAAAGTTTGGGGCACGGGTGGGATGCGAGGGCAGGTCTTCGCTAAGCGGCCTGCCAGAGGTGAGAAGGGAAAGGGTACAAATAACCCGGATTCTTGAGGCGAGGTAGCGACCATGTAGCCCAATCTTTTAAACACCTCTTTTATGCTTATTTTCTCCGGTACTCGGACTAAATTTCCT
This sequence comes from uncultured Dehalococcoidales bacterium, assembly GCA_964654845.1. GTDB lineage: Bacteria > Chloroflexota > Dehalococcoidia > E44-bin15 > E44-bin15 > DAOUVR01. The sequence continues at coordinate 3,586 of CAZZJX010000002.1, read as the reverse complement.
TTTACTTCAATATATACTTCTCCTTGCCTTGGCTCCTCTACAGGTTCCAATGCCTGGTGTGGACAGGTTAAAACACAAGCTCTACACCCTATGCAAATCCCATCATCCGTTCCTGGACGGTCAACTATTTCACTGCAAATGCCATATCGGTGGCATTTCTCTGGGTGACGAACGGCAACATAAGGCATTACAATCCCTGACCCTGGCGACAGTGCCCTCGGACTAGCAGGCATTCTGCAAATTCGCCAACTTGCTTTCAGACTGAGGTTTCCTCCTTTGTGATCTCGTTCAGATAGATGCGTGACATCGTACGGTTATTATGAGCCTTGTCTCGCATGGCATAGGGGCGTTCGATTGAATGCCCCTACCAACGCATTATGTTTCAGAGGGAGAGGTAAACTCAGCCTCACCCTTCGACAAGCCTGTCCTGAGTGTATCGAAGGGCTCAGGGTGAACGGAATAATTCCTCCCACTCCTGGCGCGCAACAATCAGTCCTCCCTCCCCTTGGGGGAGGGTTAGGGTGTTCAGAGGGATGTGCCCTCTCGCCAGAAGCGAGTCGCCTTTGGAGACTGGCGGGGGTCTTGGGGCGTTGGCCGGAAGTGCGTTTCAGGCTTGGTGGACGCTTAAAAAATGACAGAGACAATCGCGAAGGGGTGAGGTGTCACCAGTCATGTGAACGAGTACATATCCTTGACAATGGAATAGGGAAATCAATATAATAGGCGTAGTTTATTGGCAGTCCTAATAAGGAGATATTGAGGTGAGCACAGAGAAATTAGCCAAGTTTGTTGTGGAGACTTCCTATGAATCGCTTCCAGCGGAGGCGATAAGGAGTGCTAAGCAGGCAATTGTGGACTGTTTGGGCTGCGCTCTGGCTGGAAGCGCTGAGGGGGGAAGTAAGATTCTCGGTGAGTATGTTAAGGAGAAAGGATGTAGCCCCGAAGCCGGGATTATCGGTGGCGGGTTCATGGCTCCTGCGCCTGATGCTGCATGGGTTAATGGCACATTAGCCCACATATTGGACTACGATGATATCGCTATGGTCACCGGTGGCCATCCCACAGTGGCGCTTTTACCCGCGGCTTTGGCTTTGGGGGAGAAGTATCATCTCTCGGGAAAAGATGTGTTGCTGGCCTATATTATCGGCTTCGAGGTGATGGCTACGATTGGCAAGGCCTGCACCGGGCGCCACTATTTCTTGGGCTGGCATTGCACATCCACTTTCGGCAGCCTGGGCGCTGCTGCCATTGGCGCCAAGCTGCTCAAGCTTAACCTGTCCAAGACCAGGATGGCTATAGGTATTGCTGCTTCCTTGGCCGGAGGACTAAAGCAAAATTTTGGCACGATGACCAAGTCTCTGCACGCGGGCAACGCTGCGAGGAACGGCGTGGTAGCGGCGAGTCTGACACAGAGGGGCTTCACTGCTGTTGAGGATATCCTTGAGACACCGCAGGGGTTTGCCAAGGTTTTCGGTGGTGGTGAGGAGCTTGACATAGCGGGAGCGACTCAGGATATGGGGGAAAGCCTTCAAATATCGTCTACCTTAGAAATCAAACCCTACCCCTCATGCCGCGGAACCCACCCGGGAATAGATGCCACCCTGGGTTTGGTTAAGAACGAGCAGTTTGATGTAAACGATATTACTGAGGTGGGAGTCCATGGCAGTGCCTGGATACTGACGGCTGCCCAGTACCCTCGTCCAAAAACCGCATTGGAAGGCAAGTTCAGTGTGGAGTACTGTGTCGCTCGCGTTCTGCTGGAGAATGAGGTGAGCATGAAGCACTTCACCGATGAGCAGGTGACGGAATCCAGAGTACAAGAGCTCGTCGAGAAGATTAACTACGTTCCCGATGCGGAGGCGGTGGCATTTCTCCCCTGTGAGGTGGTGGTAAAGCTTAAGGATGGAAGGGTTTTATCCCACAAAGTGACTTCCCTCATTGGGGACCCAAGTAATCCACTAAGTGAAGAAACACTGCATGCCAAATACAGGGATTGCGCTTCAGTGGTTCTCTCTCCGCAGGAGATTGAGAGATCTCTTGATATGGCTTCCAACCTGGAGAGTGTAGACGACGTGGCAGCTTTAATGGCCGTGTTATGCAAGACGGAGGTAGGGAAGTGAGCGACGACCTGGAGAAGATAGAGCAGAGAAGAAAGCAGTGGGAAGAGACAACATTACAGAAGCCGCTGAAGAGATTTTTCCAGACGGAAAACCCCGCCAAGTTCTGCACCCCTGCCGATCTGAAGGATTTTGATTTCCTGGAAAAGGTGGGTTTCCCCGGGGAATATCCTTTTACCGCAGGGAACTACGCCTTCCTTCCCGGAGCCGTAGCACCAAAACTGGGAGGTGACCCTCCTGGTCTGGGGAGGTCTGGGTGGTACTCAGGATATGGAACAGCAGAGGATAGCAGGGACTATTATATCAAGGCGCAGATGGCGGGACCAAATGTAGCCTTCGATCTCCCTACACAGTGTGGATATGATTCAGATAACCCCGTGGTCACGGGTGAGGTGGGTAAGGTTGGTGTAGCGGTCGATACACTGAGGGACTTCGAGGTGATTTTCGAAGCCTTTACAGGTGACAAGGATCTTGACAGGATCAGTTCCAACTTCACCATAAATGCCCCGGCGAATATCTACATAGCGATGTATTTAGCATTGGCCGATAAGAGGGGGATACCCTACAACAAATTGCGGTCAACACCACAGAACGATATCTTGAAGGAATATGTAGGTCGTGGTACCTATATCTTTCCCCCCAGGCCTGCTGTAGACCGGATGTTCAGGGACAGCCTGGTTTTTCTAGCCCAGAATTGCCCCAATATTAATATCACCAGCATTGGCGGGTATCACATGAGGGAGGCAGGATGTTCTCGGGAGCAGGATTTAGCCTTCAGTATGGCTATCGGCATTGCCTATCTGCAAACAGGCATTGATGCCGGGCTTGACATCGATTCCTTTGCCCCTCAGTTTACCTTCAACGGTTTTGGAGGCAGCGTGGAGTTCTTCAAGGAGATTGCCTTCCACAGGGCTTCCCGAAGGATGTGGGCCAGGATCCTCAAGGAGAGATTCAGGGCGAAAGACCCCAAGAGCATGATGATCCGCTCTCTGTCTACCGTACATACCGGGCCTTCCAATACGACGGCACAACGGCCTCTCAACAACATGACTCGGGGGGTGATAGCTGCCATTGCTAGTGCCTGCGCCGGCGGGCCGCCGGCTGTTTTCCCGCCTTATGATGAGCCTCTGGGGCTGGGGTGGAGCCTGGAGGCGCAACAGCTTCAGAGGGATTCCATATTGATCATGCTCCTTGAAGCTAGGCTGAATGAGGTGGTGGACCCATTTGCTGGCTCCTATTTTATGGAATCATTAACAGATGAGATTGAGGAGGCAGCTCAGAAAGAGCTGGATAAAATCGAGGGTATGGGTGGGGCGGTAGCCGCTTGTGAGAACGGTTATATGTATCGAGAGATGGCAAAAAGCGCCTATGAAAAGCAGAAGAGGATAGAATCACGACAGGACTTAGTAGTAGGCGTTAATTGTGCCATTGGAGAAGAGGAACTGGAGGTTATACCACCCACGATGGTG
>CAZZJX010000001.1:13528-19224 GCA_964654845.1 uncultured Dehalococcoidales bacterium | reverse complement strand
GAACGCAAACAATCCAACAGTTCCCTCTCGCAAGCCTCAACCTCCCTGAGAAGGGACACCTCAAGAACGTGGGGTTGCTAAAGCACCTCAGGGAATTTGAAGCATCGGACATTGACTCTATCGAGGTGGGGCAGAAGGTGGATGCCAGCATTTTTGAGCCCGGCGATCTTGTCGATGTCACTGGAATATCGAAAGGTAAAGGTTTTGCTGGTGTGGTGAAGCGATACCACTTTGCCGGTGGCCCCAAGACCCACGGTCAGTCCGACCGCCATCGCGCCCCGGGCTCTATCGGGGCGACTACCACTCCAGGGAGGGTTTTCAAGGGAAAGCGGATGGCAGGTCATATGGGAGACGAAAGGGTGACGGTGCGTCGCCTGAAAGTGGTGGAGGCTGACGCAGAGCGAAACCTGCTCCTTGTGCACGGGGCAGTGCCCGGGGCAAAAACGGGGCTTGTTACCATCAGGAAGTCCATTGGCTAAGGGATAAGGTCATGTTTGGATTCAGCATCCGCAATGCATTCAGGAGAAAAGGGATCGCCTTTTTTGCCATCCTGGGGACGGCACTGGGCTGTGCCCTGATGACGGTTTTGCTCGGCATCTCCGACGGCATGAATCAGACGATGAGCGATATGATGAACGATCTGGGAGGGAGCATCATTGTTACCTCTTTAGATGCCCCACCGATGATGATGGGTGGAGGTAGTCAGGGCAGCCCGCTGCCGTTCTCGTATATTGACGAAATAGAGCAGGATGTAGAGCATGTGGAGATAGCTGCGCCATCAGTTACTGCGATGACCAGGGGTACTCTGTTTGGCGATTATGTGTTTGAGGGGGCCGTGCCGCTCAGCGGAGTCGATTTAGACAGGGATGCTGACATGGACGGGCCTACTGTCCACATCGTTGATGGCAGGGGCAGGACCATAGAGGACGACTACGAGATCGTCGTGGGCATGATGTTCTGGGAATATGCCGAACGGGAGTTGCCTGAAGGTGAGACAATGCCTGATATTAGCGACGAAGAAAGCGCCACCTTTACCGTGTTCAACATGTATACCCCTCCTGAGGGCGTGGAGATGACCCTCGTCGGTGTTTTTGAGACGGGGAATATGGCGTTCGATATGGACGTATATGCGACTCTTGCTACCGCCCAGGAGCTTTCGGGGCTGTCCAGCGACCAGATTAACAGTATCATTGTGACAGCGGACGATGTTGATGAGGTCGAAACAGTGGCGCTGGACATAGAGGATAAATATCCCGAGGGTGAGGTTGATGTACCGGTCAGGACCACCTTGGCCAAGGACATCTTGGGAAATATCACTGAATCCTTGAATATCATGCGAGGCTTTCTCTGGATCATCTCTCTAGTAGCGGCCATTGCCGGCGGAATATCCATCTTCATTGTCATGCTTATCTCGGTTATCGAACGGACCAAGGAGTTTGGCATTCTCAAGGCATCGGGTTGGTCCAATATGAACATAATCGGCTCGGTGGTGCTTCAATCGATAACCATCGGCCTTATCGGAGCTCTGAGTGGCTTGGCAATTGGATACGGTGCAGGGCAAGGCATAGAGGGGTATCTGGGTGCGGAGATCGCTATTATTACCGTGAGGTTGGTCGTCATCATAGGCGTTTTTGGTATAGTTGTGGGGTTGATGGGAGGACTATATCCGGCAATCAGGGCTGCCAGAGTGAGCCCTATAGAAAGCCTGAGAGCTTTGTAGGGAAAGGGTAATGGAAGAAGAAACCAATCAGGAGACAGTTTTCGAGCCTCAGAGCAAGGTCGATGAGACGCAGTTGCGTCTTGCGGCGAGAAAACGACGGCGGCGCAGCATCGTTGTCACCCAGAGACTGAGCAAAGTCTATGGCAAGGGCACGATTAGGGTATCTGCGCTCAAGGCCGTGAATCTCAGGATTAGGCAAGGGGAGTTTATTGCCGTGCTAGGACCTTCGGGAAGCGGTAAGACTACCCTGCTCAATATGCTTGGCGCTCTGGACCGCCCCACCGTGGGGCGGGTGTTCATAGACGGCGTTGAAACCTCCAGCGTTCCGGAGAACCAGCTTTACCAGATAAGGCGCAACAAGCTCGGCTTTATTTTCCAGACCTACTATCTGGTGCCTACCCTCAGCGCGCTGCAAAACGTTCTCACGCCGGTCTTACCGGTAAAGGGCAGAGACAAGTATCCCAGAAGAGCGGAGAGACTTCTGGGAATGATGGGTCTTAAGGGTCGTATGCATCACAAGCCGGGGGAGCTCTCCGGTGGAGAGCAGCAGAGGGTGGCCATAGCCCGCGCCCTGATCCTGAATCCTGGCGTTATTCTTGCCGATGAGCCCACCGGCAACTTGGATAGCAAAACCGGCGCTGAAATCATCAAGCTCATGCATTGGCTGAATAAGAAGCGGGGGAAAACCTTTATTATCGTAACCCATGATCATCGCATTGCTGACAGCGCCGAAAGGGTGTTATATTTGAGAGATGGTAAGCTCTCTCGTATTCCTATAGAGGCTGATGGGTAAGAATGGTGCAGGTTCCTGTTCATAGCATAGAGGGAGAGGTTGTGGACCACATCGAGCTAAACGAGGCGGTTTTTGGTGTGCCTATAGACCAGGCAGTAGTGCATCAGGCTATGGTGAGGCAGCTAGCCAATGCCCGTCAGGGGACGGTGGGCAGCAAGACCAGGAGCCAGGTTTCCGGCGGAGGCAGGAAGCTTTTCCGCCAGAAGGGCACTGGCTTTGCCAGGCGCGGGAGCAGGAGAGCGCCTCTTTTAAGAGGTGGTGGGGTGGCTTTCGGGCCTCACCCCAGGAGCTATCGACAGGCTATGCCTAAGAAGATGCGCCGCCTTGCCCTGAGGTGTATCCTCTCGGCGAAGGTTGCCGGTGAAGAGATGATCGTGATAGATGAGTTTGCATTGGAGGAGCCCAAGACCAAGGAGATGGCTCGCATTCTGGCGAACCTGGGGGTCGATTCCTCCGCCCTCATTGTTACCGCGGAGCCTGATCCCAATGTATATAAATCGGCGCGCAACCTTGAGCGAACCAAAACCTTGCCTGCCAGCATGCTGAATGTCGTAGACCTCCTTTCCAATAGGAGATTGATGATTACAGTGGCTGCGGTGAAAGTTGTTGAGGAGATGTGGGTGCCCAGGCAGAGGGGAGGAACGCCGGTAGTGGCGTAAAGGACGAAAAATGGAGATCTTGGAGGTACTTCGCCGTCCCGTAATCACCGAGAAGAGCACAGCTCTTCAGGAGCGGGGCAAGTATGTCTTTGAGGTGTCGCTGGATGCCAATAAGCAGCAGATTAAGCAGGCTGTGGAGCAGGCTTTTAAGGTCGAGGTGGACAAGGTGAATGTGTTGACCATGCCTGCCAGGTGGCGGGGTCCAGGTAGAAGGAGGGGGAAGACATCCCCGTGGAAGAAGGCGGTGGTCACCGTCAAGCCAGGGCATAAGATCGAGTTCTTTGGGGGAGTATAAGGAGGAACCTTTTGCCGCTAAAGGTATATAAACCGACATCACCGGGGCGTAGAGGGATGACTGGCTCTACCTTTGAGGAGATCACCAAGAAGGAGCCTGAGAAATCCCTTCTTAAGCCCCTTAAGAGGAAGGCGGGAAGAAGCAATCAGGGGCGCATCACGGTGCGCCATCGAGGTGGCGGTGCCAAGAGGATGTATCGCATCATCGACTTCAAGCGGGATAAAATGGGCATCCCCGGCGAGGTGGCTGCTATCGAGTACGACCCGAATCGTTCGGCGAGGATAGCCCTTGTACACTACACGGATGGGGAGAAACGCTATATTCTGGCTCCAATTAGCCTTAAGGTTGGGGATACTATCATGACGGGAAGCGATGCTGAGATAAAGGCAGGGAATGCCCTGCCGCTAAGGGCGATGCCTACGGGCACGGCGATCCATAATATTGAACTTCATCGTGGCAAAGGGGGGCAGCTGGTGAGAAGCGCTGGCGCTTCCGCTCAGTTAATGGCCAAGGAGGGCAGCTATGCCCTGGTGAGGATGCCTTCTGGTGAGATAAGGCGGATTCATATCGAGTGCTTTGCTACTATTGGGCAGGTTGGAAATGTTGATCATCGGCATATCAAGCTTGGTAAGGCGGGGCGGAAAAGACATCTGGGGTGGCGCCCCACCGTGCGTGGCTCAGCGATGACGCCTAGGGATCACCCCCATGGTGGGGGTGAGGGTCGCTCTCCTATAGGCTTGCCTGGCCCTAAAACCCCCTGGGGAAAGCCAGCCTTGGGCTATCGTACCCGCAGAAACAAGGTCACCGGCAGCATGATTGTGAAGAGGAGAAAGTAAGCGATGTCCAGGTCATCAAAGAAGGGTCCATTTATCGACAACAATCTCTTGAAGAAGGTGGAGGCGCTTAACCAATCAGGTGAGAAGGCAGTACTCAAGACCTGGTCGCGCTCCTCAACCATTGTTCCCGAAATGATCGGTCACACCATCGGGGTGCACGATGGGAGGAGGCATGTGCCGATATTTCTCACTGAGAATATGGTGGGTCATAAGCTGGGCGAGTTCGCCTTTACCAGAACCTTCAGGGGGCATTCCGCTAAGTCGGAGAAGGTCACCAGGATTAAGAAGAAGAAGTAGAATAGGGCATTATGGAAGTAAGAGCTAATGCAAAATATATTAGAATATCGCCCCGCAAATTACGTCCCATTGTTGATGTGGTACGGGGCAAGAAGGTGGATGAGGCTTTAACCATTTTGATGTTCTTGCCCTCTCCATCGGCTCGAACTGTAGCGAAGGCGGTGAAATCTGCCGCCTCCAATGCGGAGAACAATTATGAGATGATGCCAGCGGATTTAAGAATTGTAGGCATCTTTGTTGACGAAGGGCGGACATTGAAAAGGTTCCGGGCGGGGCCTAGAGGGCGAGTGAAACCGCTTCTCAAGCGCTCCAGCCATATAACCGTTGTGGTTAGAGAGGAGGTGTAAGTGGGGCAGAAAGTTCATCCAATAGGTTTTAGACTCGGAGTGACCAAGGATTGGCAGGCGAAGTGGTATGCTGATAGGGACTATACTGAGCTTTTGCAGGAGGACCTCAAGATCAGGGGAGCCATCGAATCGAAGTACTCTGAGGCTGATATATCTCGCGTTGAGATCGAACGGGCGGCCAATCAGGTGACGGTTACCGTCTATACGGCGAGGCCAGGAATCGTTATCGGCAGAGGAGGGCAGCGAGTTGATGAAATGAGGCTCTTCTTGGAGGGAATCACCGGGAAGCGAATCAGGCTCAATATTCAGGAGATAAGGCAGCCTGAGCTTGATGCTTATCTGGTGGCAAGTAACATTGCCCATCAGATGGAGCGGCGTATTTCGCATCGGCGTGCGATGAAGCAGGCGATCTCTCGGACCATGGAAAGTGGCGCTCAAGGGATAAAGGTTACCTGCTCGGGGAGGCTTACCGGCTCTGAGTATTCTAGGAAGGAGACGCTGCATCAGGGGAGGGTGCCCCTGCACACGTTGCGTGCGGACATCGACTACGCCGTAGCTGAAGCGCACACCACCTTGGGTCTAAGTGGAGTCAAGGTTTGGATTTATAAGGGCGATATCATTCCTGAGACTAAAATGCCACCAATTGAAGAGATGCCACCAGGTGGCGTTATGGCGTGGGGTGAGAGGGAATCTGCAGAGGTGGTTGATAAGGTAGAGGAGGAGAAAGCGCCTGCAGAGGTGGTTGATAA
>CAZZJX010000001.1:0-13428 GCA_964654845.1 uncultured Dehalococcoidales bacterium | reverse complement strand
AAGTAGAGGAGGAGAAAGCGCCTGCAGAGGCGGTTGATAAAGTAGAGAAGGAGAAAGCGCCTGTAGAGGTGCTTGATGAAGTAGAGGAGGAGAAAGCGCCTGCAGAGGTGGTTGATGACGTGGAGGAGGAGAAACCGCAAGAGGAACAGCAGGCTGAATAGGAGATTGCGACCATGCTACAGCCAAGTCGGGTAAAGTATCGAAAGCAGCATCGTGGTCGACGTGGTGGGAAGGCTCAATCGGGGAATTCCCTCTCTTTTGGTGATTACGGTCTTCAAGCTCGCGAGTCTGCCTGGCTAACCTCCAGGCAGATCGAGGCAGCACGCCGTGCCATTGTGCACCATGTTAGGCGCGGTGGTAAGGTTTGGATCTGTGTCTTTCCCGATAAGCCGGTCAGCCGAAAGCCTGCGGAGACTCGAATGGGGAGCGGCAAAGGCTCGGTAGACCATTGGGTCGCTGTAGTGAGGCCAGGGAGGATCCTCTTTGAGATGGCTGGAGTCAAGGAGGAGGTTGCCAAGGAGGCGATGCGCTTGGCATCCCATAAACTGCCCATTGATACCAGGTTTGTGTCTCGGGATGCCGCTATACAATATCAAGGGGTTAGTTGAAGTGAGGATTCAGGAGATTCGTGCTCAGAGTTCTGAGGAGCTTAGAAAGCAACTTGAAGAGTCTTATCAGGAACTGTTCAATCTGAGATTTCGCCTCGCTACCAAACAGCTTGTGAATCAGCACGAGATTCGTAATGTGAGGAGGAGGGTCGCGAGGATTAAGACTATCTTGAGGGAAAGAGAGCCTTTAGGGGGGTAGTGCTTTAATGGAAGAAGCTGGGAAGAGAAAGAAAACTAAACTGGGCCGTGTGGTCAGCGACAAAATGGATAAGACTGTGGTGGTGGCTGTAGAATCTTATAGACGTCACCCGATATATAAGAAAGCGGTGAGACGGATAAAGAAATTCAAGGCTCATGATGAGCAGAATGCTTGTCAAGAAGGCGATATGGTCAGGATTGAGGAAACCCGGCCCCTGTCCAAGGAGAAACACTGGCGAGTGGTGGAAGTAATATCCAAGGGTGAGGTGCGATGATTCAGACATATACCCGGGTGAAAGTGGCCGATAACACTGGAGCCAAGAGCATTATGTGTATCAATGTTCCTGGGGGAACAAGGAAGAGATATGCTCGTATCGGTGATATCATCGTGGCTTCGGTTAAAGAGGCGACTCCAGGCGGTGCGGTCGAGAAGGGTGATGTTGTTCGCGCTGTGGTAGTGCGCACCGCAAAGTCCTATCGCCGCTCCGATGGTTCCTATTTCAGGTTTGATGAGAATGCAGCGGTAATCCTCACCGATAAGAATGATCCTAAAGGGACTCGTATCTTCGGTCCGGTTGCAAGGGAGCTTAGAGAGAAGAACTTTATGAAGATCCTCTCATTAGCTCGGGAGGTGCTGTGAGGCGTTGAAATGAAGATAAGAAGGGACGATACAGTGCTGGTGATTGCGGGAAAGGATAAAGGGAAGACTGGGAAAGTGAGGCAGTCCTTTCCTACAGAGGGCCGTGTGATTGTGGATGGCGTCAACATAGTGAAGCGGCATATGAAACCACAGGGAACAACAAGGCAAGCGGGCATCATTGAGCGCGAGGCCCCAATCTGTATTTCCAATGTGATGCTCATTTGCACCAAGTGCAGCCATCCCATCCGTATAGGGTTTCGCCCCCTGGAAGATGGCACTAAGGCGAGGGTGTGCCGCCGCTGTGGCGAGGTGATCGATTGACGTTACGGCTGAAGGATAGATATCAAAAAGAGGTAATTCCTGCCTTAATGGCGGAATTTGGGTATAAGAATGTGATGCAGGTGCCTCGCTTGGAGAAGATTGTGGTCAATATCGGCCTTGGGGAGGCGACCAAGAATCCCCACGCTCTGGAGGCAGCGGAAAGGGACTTGGCTGCCATAACCGGACAGCACCCGGTGATAACTAGGGCGAAAAGCTCCGTCTCCAGTTTCAAGCTGCGTAAGGGGATGTCCATTGGAATGATGGTAACATTGCGGGGGAAGCGAATGTATGATTTCTTGGACAAGCTGGTGAACGCTACCCTGTCCCGCACTCGTGACTTTCAGGGGACGCCGAGAAACTCATTTGATGGCAGAGGCAATTACGCCTTGGGATTAAAAGAGCAGATTATCTTCCCTGAGATCGAATATGACAAGGTGGACAAGGCTCGGGGACTGGAGATATCTATTGTTACTACGGCGCAAAACAACGATGAAGGCAGGAGGCTTCTTGAGCTTCTGGGCATGCCCTTTGCAAGTGGGTAGAGATAACTGAGGAAATCGCTTTACTTGTCGGGGCTTTTACATAATGGCCCCAAGAATGAAAGGGAAAGATGGCGAAAGTATCTAAGATTGTAAAGTCCAGGCGCCCCCCTAAATATGGGGTGCAGCAGAAGAATCGCTGTAGCCGCTGTGGCCGGCCGCGGGCTTACATCCGCTACTTTGGGCTGTGTCGCATTTGCTTCAGGCAGCTTGCCCTTGAAGGGAAGCTACCTGGGGTGAGAAAGTCTAGCTGGTAGAGGTGAAGGGATGGTTACCGACCCGATCGCTGACATGTTAACCCGAATACGCAACGCAATCCTTGCCAGGCACGACTTTGTGCTTGTGCCCGCTTCGAGGATGAAGGCCTCCATCGCCAAGGTCCTTAAGGATGAGGGCTTTATCAGGGATTATGAGGTCTTGAGGGGGAAGCCACAACGGATGATAAAGATATATCTCAAGTATCTAGACAAGAAGGAACCTGCGCTCAACGGCCTGAAGCGGGTGTCCAGGCCCGGTCTCAGGATATACGTGGGGCGGTCGGAGATTCCCCGAGTCTATGGAGGGCTTGGCATTTCTATTGTCTCCACCCCCAAGGGGGTAATGACCGGTCATCAGGCGTGGCGCCAGAGGGTTGGCGGCGAGCTGCTTTGTTACATATGGTGAAGGAGATAGAATGTCCCGAATAGGAAGGATGCCCATCCACTTACCTACAGGGGTTGAGGTAAAGATAAAAGGGTCCGAGGTGACGGTGAAGGGACCCAAGGGAGAGCTTTCTCGCTCCTTTAACCCGGCAATGTCTATTTCTTTGAACGACGGCATTATCATGGTCTCTCGGCCCAGCGACAATCGAATTCATCGCTCGCTTCACGGTTTAACGAGGAGCATTCTAGCCAACATGGTGGAGGGAGTAAGTAAGGGTTTTCGGAAGGAGTTGGAGCTTGTTGGTGTTGGCTATCGGGCGCAGAAGGCAGGAGACAAGGTAGTACTTGAAGTAGGTTATTCCCACCCAGTGGAGGTTTTCTCTCCCCCAGAGATAGTGGTTGAGGTGATGGGGGCACAGCGGCTTGCTGTTGAGGGAATCGAAAAAGAGTTGGTGGGCGATGTGGCAGCGAGGATTCGCGCTGTAAGACCTCCGGATCACTACAAAGGTAAAGGGATAAGATATGCCGGGGAGGTGGTACGACTTAAGCCAGGTAAATCTGGAAAGGTGGGTGCCAAGAGATAATGGCGCGGAGGAAGGACACCAGGACACCACGAATAATAAGGCATGACCGGGTGAGGAAGAATGTTTCAGGCACGCAGGAAAGGCCTCGTTTGTGTGTTTTTCGTAGCTTGAATCATACATATGCTCAGGTCCTGGATGATATCGCAGGTCATACTATCGTCTCTGCATCAACCTTGGACGGAAGAATAAGGCCAGAGGTAGAGGGAAAGCGGAAGACCGAAGCGGCGAGGCTTGTAGGCGCTTTAGTGGCTGAGCGCGCTTTGCAGCAGGGAGTGACTACGGTAGTGTTTGATCGAGGCGGGTATAAGTATCACGGTAGGGTTAAAGCCCTGGCTGAGGCTGCTAGAGAGGCAGGTCTGGTGTTCTAGATGCATAATATCGATAACGGTGAGTTTGAGTTAACTGAGAAACTCATTGACATAAGGCGGGTAGCCAAGGTGGTGAAAGGGGGAAAGCGATTTAGGTTTACCGCTTTGGTTGTCGTTGGTGATGGCCAGGGAACTGTCGGCGCTGGATTAGGCAAAGCCAAAGAGATACCTGAGGCAATTCGAAAAGCAGGCGCCATCGCCCGAAAGGAACTAATCAAGGTACCGATGAAGGATACCACCATCCCTTATGAGATAGTGGCCAAGTGTGGCGCAGCAAAGGTTCTGCTTAAGCCGGCAGCGCCAGGAACAGGGTTGATAGCCGGTGGTGGAGTGCGCGCAGTGCTTGAGGTTGCAGGGATCAGTGACATCCTGACCAAGTCCCTTGGCAGTTCCAATGCAATAAATGTGGTGAGGGCTACAATGGAGGCCCTCAGTATGCTAAAGGACCCTCAGCAGGAGTTGGCAAGGCGACATGCAAAGCCGTTGGATAGTATTGAGGGGGTACCCATTGTCTAAACTGAAGGTCACATGGGTAAAAAGCGGTATTGGCTATCCAAAGGATCAGAAGAGGACGATCAAGGCTTTGGGTTTTCGTCGCTTGAACCAGATCATCGAGCATGATGACTCGCCATCGATCCGGGGCATGGTCCACAAAGTAAGGCACTTGGTCAAGGTGGAGGAGAGCAGTGAAGCAGAATGAGCTAGCATCACCTCCAGGGGCGAGACACAAGAAAAGAAGGATTGGGCGAGGTCTTGGCAGCGGTCAAGGTAGGACCGCAGGGAAGGGCACTAAGGGGCAGAAGGCGCGATCGGGATATAAGGTGCGCCCTGGCTTTGAAGGGGGGCAGCTTCCCCTGATAAAGCGCTTGCCTGAGAAGAGAGGCTTCACTAATATCTTCAGGACAGAGTATGCTATTGTCAAGGTAGGCAGTCTCAACCGTTTTGAGGGTGAGGTGACACCCCAGAGATTGGTGGAAGAAAGGTTGGTCAAGTCGCTTAAGAAGCCAATAAAGATCCTTGGCGATGGCGAGTTGGAGAAACCACTTATCGTGAAGGCAGATAAATTCACTCAAACGGCAAGGAGAAAGATCGAGGCAGCCGGGGGAAAAGCGGAGGAGAGTAGTAGTGACTCAAGCGCGTAAGGAGACCAGGCCAGGGTTGATTCAGGCAATGATCGATGCCTTTGGTCAGGCTGACCTGAGGTGGAAGATCTTGCTCACCCTGGGACTTCTGGTTATTTTCCGATTCGTTGCTCATGTCCCCGTGCCTGGGGCTGATGCGGAAGCTATGCGCCAGCTCCTGGAACAAGGCCAGGGTTTAGGTCCCCTGTTGGGCATGGTGGACCTTTTCAGTGGCGGGGCGATGAGACAGGTGAGCATTGCTGCCATGGGGGTCTACCCATATATCACGGCGCTGATTATCATGCAACTCCTGGTGCCGGTGATCCCTCGCCTTCAGGCAATAGCCAGAGAAGGGGAGGCGGGGAGAGCCAAAATCAACCAGTATACTCACTGGTTAACTGTTCCGTTGGCTGCTCTCTCCTCCTATGGTAACTTGATGGTGCTTCAAGGGTATGGAGTTGTTAGCAATGTTGGTCTCTCGGGGCCAAACCTGATTCCCACTGCTGCTATGGTTCTGGCGATGACTGCAGGGACGATGTTCCTTGTGTGGTTGGGAGAGCTAATAACCGAATATGGCATCGGCAATGGTATCTCCCTGATAATATTTGCTGGCATAGTCTGCACTTTGCCAGATATGATCGGGCGCGGCTACCTGGCCAGGGGGAACATGGGGGGACTAATTATATTTATCCTTTTCGCTCTATCTGTTGTGGTAACCATCGTTATCTTCACAGAGGCTCATCGACGCATCCCGGTTCAGTATGCCAGGAGCCTGTTTCGCGGCGGGCGAATGTATCGGCAATCGGGCTCCACCCATATCCCGATGCGGGTGAATTCGTCAGGGATGATTCCATTGATCTTTGCCATGGCGCTGATCATGTTCCCAGGGGTGATCGCTAGCTTCTTCGCTAGTCCACCGGGTCAGGCTCCTAACTTTGCTAACTCCATTCAGAATCTGTTTGCCACCACGGGCTGGTTTTATTGGGTGTTTTTCTTCTTTTTAGCGGTTGGCTTTACATTCTTCTATAGCATGATAATCTTCCAGCAGCAAAACCTGGCGGAGACATTGCAGCGTCAGGGCGCTTTCGTACCAGGCATTCGTCCCGGTAAGGCCACAGACCAATTCCTCAATCGGGTACTTACCAGGATTACATGGGGCGGTGCTCTTTTCTTAGGCGTGATTGCGGTATCGCCTTTCATTATTCAAAATATAACCAATATTCAGGTTTTGGTTCTCCCAGCTATTGGCCTGTTAATCGTAGTTGGCGTTGCTCTGGACACCATGAGGCAACTGGAGGCTCAGCTTTTAATGCGCCGCTACGAAGGTTTTCTTAAGTAGATTATTCAAGGAGGTTTTTGGGAACTGCATTTTGTGTTCTTGGGTGCACCTGGCTCGGGGAAGGGAACTCAGGCTAATGTTATCTCACAAAGGCTGGGCATCGCTCATATTGCTACTGGGGACCTTTTTAGGGAGGCGGTGAGTAAAGGGGATGAGTTGGGGCGGGAGGCGAAAACCTATATGGACAAAGGACTTCTTGTCCCCGATAAGATAACTATCAGGATGCTCCTGGAACGCATTGCAGCCGCCGATTGTAGGAAAGGTTACATCCTCGACGGCTTCCCCCGGACACTGGAACAGGCAAGGACACTAGAACGGGCGCTTGCGGAAAAGGGGGAGGTTGTGGATAGGGTGCTTTATTTTAAGGTATCAACGGAGGAATTGGTGATGCGGCTGAGTGGTCGGCTTATCTGTCGAAACTGTCAGACACCCTATCACCCGATAACCTCACCACCTAAGGTGGATGGGAGGTGTGACCAGTGTGGAGGTGAGCTTTATCAGCGCTCTGACGATTCGCCAGAAACGGCGAGAAAGAGGCTGGAGGTCTATTTTGCGGAGACAGCAGCTCTTATCGACTATTATAAGGAAGCGGGCAAATTGGTAGAGATTAATGGAGAGAAGGTGATTGAGGAGGTGGGTCAGGAGGCTCTCGCTGCGTTCACCAATGGTTGAAATGGGAATAATTATTAAATCGCCAGGTGAGATCGACATAATGCGCCGGGCAGGGAAGGTAGTAGCCACGATCCTCCATGAATTGGCGAGGAGGTGCAGGCAAGGTATGACTACTGGGGAACTGGATGCAATTGCCGTTCATGAGCTTGAACGCTATGGCGCTACTTCTTCATTCTTGGGTTATCGTGGCTTTCCCGCTAGCTTGTGTGTGTCGGTGAATGATGAGTTGGTTCATGGCATTCCAGGAAAGCGGGTGCTTTGTGAAGGAGATATTGTCTCCCTCGATTTCGCCGCGGCCTTAGACGGCTTTCATGGTGATGCGGCGCTCACTGTTGGTGTGGGGAAGATTAGCCCACAAGCACAGGCGCTAATTGAAGTTACAAAGGGAGCGCTGGATGCAGGTATCGCTATTGCCAGTAGTGGCGCTCACCTTGGAGATATGTCGGCGGCAATCCAGTCCTTTGCTGAAGATAGGGGGTTCTCAGTGGTGCGGGAGTATGTGGGGCATGGTATTGGGAGGGAGATGCACGAAGACCCGCAGGTGCCCAATTTTGGTTCCCCAGGGCGAGGGCCACTTCTCCAAAAGGGGATGACACTTGCCCTTGAGCCCATGTTGAATGCTGGGGGATGGCGCACAAAAGTAGCTGATGACCATTGGACCGTCACTACCGCCGATGGTAGTCTTTGTGCTCACTTTGAGCATACCATAGCTATTACAAATGGTGAGCCAGAGATACTGACTAAGGTCGATTAGTGGGAAACAGAT
This sequence comes from uncultured Dehalococcoidales bacterium, assembly GCA_964654845.1. GTDB lineage: Bacteria > Chloroflexota > Dehalococcoidia > E44-bin15 > E44-bin15 > DAOUVR01. Next base: position 5,631 of record CAZZJX010000001.1, on the reverse strand, counting down.
TATGCCTAAGCGAGAGAAAATTGAGGTCGAGGGAACGGTAATTGAGCCTCTGCCTAACACTATGTTCCGTGTTGAGCTGGCGAATGGCCACATGGTACTGGCTCATATATCAGGGAAGATGAGGATGCATTACATCAGGATCCTTCGTGGTGATAGGGTATTGGTGGAGCTATCTCCCTATGACCTGACTAGGGGCAGAATAACCTACCGTCTTTAGATAGGATCTTCTTTCAGTGTGGGATGAGGAGTGAAATAAATGAAAGTTCAGGCTTCGGTTAAACGGCGATGTGAAAAGTGTAAAATAATACGGCGAAAGGGTGTTGTCCGGGTAATCTGCCAGAATCCGAGACACAAGCAAAGGCAGGGATAGTCATCTAACTAGTTTGCCGTCTTGCATTTTGCAATAACGGCGAAAGGGGAGAAAAGAAAGTGGCAAGAATAGCAGGGGTAGACCTTCCCAAGGGTAAGCGAATCGAGATTGGGTTGTGCTACATATACGGCATTGGACCCACTGTGAGCACTAAAATTCTTAACCAAACTGGGGTTGACCCCGATATTAAGGTGAAGGACCTTAGCGAAGAGGAGGCTAGCCGCATCCGTGAGGTAATTGATCGGGAGTACAGGGTTGAAGGGGAGCTGAGGCGGGAGGTCAATCTCAACATCAAGAGGCTAATCGAGATAGGCAGTTACCGTGGCATCAGGCATCGTCGGGGATTGCCTGTTCATGGACAGCGCACCAAAACCAATGCTCGGGCCAAAAGGGGTGCCCGTAAGACGGTAGCCGGGCGTCGGCGCACCGTGGCGAGGAAGTAAACATTCATGGACTACTGCCCAGCAACGAATTATAAAAATAGGTTGTGTCAGATGCCATTTGTGGTGAGCCCTTCGGCAAGCTCAGGACAGGCTTGTCGAACCATGAACGGCACTTCGACAGGCTTAGAGCGAACGGAAGAAAGCCAGTTTTCAAAGTAAAGGAGAGCTATGGCAGACAAGAAGAAATCGAGAGGGATCAAGAGGAGGGAGCGAAAGTCAATTCCTAAGGGGCTGGCTTTCATCCAAGCCACCTTCAATAACACCATCATCACCCTAACTGATCCCTCTGGCAATACCATTACCTGGGGGAGTTCAGGCACTGTTGGCTTCAAGGGTTCTCGTAAGGGGACTCCCTATGCAGCGCAGATGGCTGCCGAGCAGGCGGCGAGGCGTGGGATGGAACATGGGCTAAGGCAGGTTGAGGTTTATGTGAAGGGACCGGGAAGTGGTCGTGAAGCGGCGATTCGCTCGCTCCAGGCGGCTGGGCTCACTATAACGGGAATCAGGGATGTAACTCCCATCCCCCATAATGGATGCCGCCCCAAGAAGAGGAGAAGGGTGTGAGTAGTTGCGCAGAACCTGCGTTCAGGGATTTGGACGATATCCTGGCTGAAACCTTTACAACTTATATCAGGGGCTTACCACGGCTGGTAGGTATTGTACCGGTAATCCTACTTGGCATAAATGGTGCCGTGCTAAGTCTGCAGATGATGCCTAGGGAGTTTGAAGGAGGATAGATGGCTCGATACACAGGTCCCGCTTGCCGGCTGTGTCGGAGGCTGGGCGAGAAGTTGATGCTCAAAGGGGAGCGGTGCACCACCCAGAAGTGCGCTCTGGAGCGGCGCAAGATGCCCCCTGGCCAACAGCGTCTTAAGAGGCGGCGAAAAAAAATGTCCGACCGTGGCCTCCAGCTAATGGAGAAGCAGAAGGCCAGACGTAGCTATGGCGTCCTGGAGAAGCAGTTCCGCCGGCATTTCGCTGAAGCGGAGAGGAGACCTGGCATTACAGGAGAAAACCTGTTAAGTATCCTGGAGATGAGACTGGATAATGTGGTATATCGCCTCGGCTTCGCTGATTCACGAAGGCAAGCCCGCCAGATAGTGTGCCATAGACACATCACCCTCAACGGGCGTAGAACGGATATCCCTTCATGTGCCGTTAAGTCTGGTGATGTTATCGCGTGGAGGGAAGGGAGCACTGGCACAGAGTACTATAAGATGGTGGTTGAGCGGATCCAGGACAAGATAGTTCCCAGTTGGCTAAGCCTGGATCGGGAAAACCTTCGTGGTCAAGTCCTAACTCCGCCCAGCCGCAGTGACGTCGACATTAGGCTCGATGAAAAATCCATTGTAGAGTATTACTCTAGATAGTTTCTTGGAGGTAGTAAGTTGTCTGAAGTCTTGATGGCCTGTGTGGAATGTCAGGAAATCTCAGAGAAATACGGCCGGTTCATTGCCGAGCCTCTAGAGAGAGGCTTTGGTAACACTATAGGGAATGCTATGAGGAGGGTACTCTTAAGTTCCCTTTCCGGTGCTGCAGTAACATGGGTCAGGATCGAGGGGGTGCAGCACGAGTTCTCCGTTATACCACATATGAAAGAGGACATCATAGAATTTCTGTTGAATGTTAAGGCATTGAGGCTTCGCCCGCTCACCTCAGGGGAGGGCAGGATGACCTTGGAGGCTAGGGGTGAAGGGCGGGTCTGTGCTGGCGATATTGACCCCTCCGCTGATTTTGAGATAGTGAATCCCGATCTCCACCTGGCTACACTGGATTCCTCCGATGCTGAGCTGATTGTTGAGTTCAATGTGGAGCAGGGAAAGGGATATGTGCCCGCTGGTCATGGCGATGGCCTACCTATAGGGGTGATTCCTGTAGATGCCATATTCTCTCCGATTCGTAAAGTTAATTTTACTTTGGAGCATACCCGCGTGGGGCAGGTGACCAGCTATGAGAGGCTGATCCTTGAGTTGTGGACCGATGGCACTGTATCGCCTATTGATGCGGTGAGCCAAGCGGCCCAGGTATTGGTGGAAAAGATTCACCTTTTCTACGATCTTGCCTATCGTCGTGAGTGGGTGATGGAAAAATCTGGTCTCCCCGTCCAGTCGGAGGAATATAATACGCCTATTGAGCAACTCAGCCTCTCCGTGCGTACCTTTAACTGCCTTAAGAGGGCTGGGATCACTAAGGTAGGGGAGCTGTTGGAGTACAGCGACGATGAATTGCTCAAAATAAAGAACTTGGGACAGAAGGCGCTTGAGGAAGTGCGCAGTCAGCTCAAGGAGATGGGCTTTGTCTCAGAGGAAGGGAGTCCTGGCGAGGAGGCGACTTTGCAAGAGGGAGAAGAGGAGGAGGATCTAGAATGAGGCATCATGTTGCCGGTCGAAAGCTTTCTCGGCCGACAGACCATAGGATTTTGATGTATCGAAATCTTGTAACCGACCTTCTAAAATATGAAAAGATTGTGACTACCGAGGCCAAAGCAAAAGAGGTTCGGGGTATGGCGGAGAAGGTAATCACACTAGGCAAGGATGGCAGCCTTCGTGCCCGCCGTCAGGTGCTGGCCGTTGTAACGGATGAAAAGGTGGTGGCAAAGTTGTTCGATGAGCTTGCCTCTAGTTATGCTCAGCGTCCAGGTGGCTATACTCGCATCACTAAGCTTGGGCCTCGCATGGGCGATGCGGCACCCATGGCGCAGCTAGAATTGGTAAAGTAGTTGCTATTATGGAGATCAGGAAGATCGCACTTATCATGGAATATGAGGGTACTAGGTATCATGGATTTCAAATCCAGACTAACGTGCCTACTATTCAGGGCGAGATTGAGCGTGCCCTGATGAAGATTACTGGACAGCGGATCCGCATCGCAAGTGCCAGTCGCACCGATGAGGGGGTTCACGCCAAAGGACAGGTGGTCTCCTTTCGCACTGACTCTCCCCTTTTGCCAGAGATCTTTTTGAGGGCATTGAACCATTACTTGCCGGAGGATATCGCTGTTAGAGAGGCATTCTGGGTGAGGGATGACTTCGATGCCAGGAGGGATGCTCTCAGCAGGGAGTACTGCTACTACATGCTTAATAGGGCTACCCTTTCCCCTCTCCTGCGGAGGAGCGCTTATTTTGTGCCCAGGCCCCTTGATACTGAGGCGATGAATGATGCCTGCCAGGCTCTATTGGGAACACATGATTTCCTTCCTTTTGCCAGCTCTCTGGATGGCAGAAAAAATACGGTGCGCACAGTTTACAGGGCGGAGGCGGCGAGGGAGGGTGATCTAGTGACGTTCTATATGGTGGCCAATTCCTTTCTCCCCCATCAGGTGCGCAATACCACAGGCGCTCTGATGAAGGTGGGGCTGGGTAAAAGCGATGTAGCAGCCTTTCGTGAGATCTTGCGGTCAAGAAAGACCTCTACTGCGGGGCCGGCACTTCCCCCCCATGGGCTGTGTCTTTTAAAGGTAAATTACCCTGAGGGCATTAAATGAAAACCTATACCGTTAAATTATCAGATATTGAACCCCAGTGGCATGTCATCGATGCCTCAGGGAGGACCCTGGGCAGATTGGCGACAGAGGTGGCTACTCTCCTCATGGGCAAGCACAAGCCCATTTATACCCCTCACCTCAACACCGGCGACTTCGTCGTAGTGACAAATGCGGCGAAGGTCAGAGTAACCGGTAAGAAGGCTCAGCAGAAAGTCTATTATAGGCATTCTGGATACCCTGGTGGATTTAGAAGCACCACTTTTAACAGAATGATGGAGACCCATCCCACTCGCGCGATCGAATATGCAGTGAAGGGGATGCTTCCAAAGAATCGGCTGGGTCGAGATATGCTGAAGCGGCTTAAGGTCTATTCGGGGGATACTCACCCCCATCAGGCCCAGGTGGGTAAACATACAGAAGGGGGTGCTAGTTGAGCGATAAAGGTTACTTTTACGGTCTTGGTAGAAGGAAGTCCGCAGTGGCCAAGGTGAGGCTTTATCCTGGGGAGGGTCCCATTCTAGTCAATAGCAAGCCCTTTGATGAGCTATTCGTTCAGGAGAGACACAAGAGAGCAATCTTGGAGCCTCTAATGGTTACCAATAACTTGAATAAGCTTAATGCTACTGTCAAGGTGGCAGGGAGTGGTACATCAGGGCAAGCTGGAGCGATCCGTCATGGCATCGCTCGCGCCTTGGTGGTGATGGATGAGAACCTGAAGCCGATATTGCGCAGCTATGGCTTCTTGACCCGAGATTCTCGAGTGAAAGAACGGAAGAAATACGGCCTCATTCGCGCCCGTAAAAGACAGCAGTACACTAAGAGGTAGAATCTCAGGTTCGGGGCAATCCCAGCCCTCTCTGGGCGATGATGTTTCTTTGGATCTCATTGGTTCCCATGGCAACTATAATATTATTTGCGCTCAGATACATATCTGCAGCTCTGCCGTTCAGGAACGCCCACTTGGAGCCCAAATCCAATTGTCCATAGAGTCCCATCATCTGTGTCGCAACTCTGGCCATCGTTAAAAGTGTCTCCGAAGCTAATGTCTTTACGATGGGGGCCTCAACACCGGGTATTTCCCCTTTTGTTTGCTGCCAGATAATGCGATAGCCCACCATGCGAATAGCCTCGATCTCGATAGCAAGCTGTGCCAGTTGATGCCGAATAAAGGGGTCTTTCGCCAGTGGCTTTCCGTTAATCGTGGTCTTTTTTGCGAATTCTACTAGGTCATCAAGGCTTCGTCGCGCTCCAGCCGCCATGGCAACACCGCCGCTTCTCTCGAAGGATAGGGCGATCATTGTATGATACCAACCGCGGTTCTCTTCCCCTATAAGG